>JADLCC010000099.1 GCA_020847425.1 Saprospiraceae bacterium | reverse complement strand
CGGTACAAATACGGATCGTCCAGGTTCCAGAGGCGCGGGTTGGCGAGGCTGATCACATGGCTTGTTTTGCCGGATTTATTGACTTCCAGGCGTATGTTCTGCGCAGGTGATTGCGCAACAATTTTGCCGTTACGGTCGAGCAAAACAACTTCCGTTGTCAGTGCAGTTGCTCCATCGCCTTCGTTGTTTATTTCCGTTTCGACGGTGAGTACAGCATTTTTCCCGTCTATTTTTGAATAAGCAAAAATGCCGTCATTGGCGATGTGCGTATCCTCAAAAGCATCCAGCCAGACGTGCCGGTAAATGCCTGCACCTTCGTAGAACCAGCCTTCGTACTGTGTGGCATCCGCCCTCACGACCACCACATTATCCGATCCGAAGCGCAGAAAATCAGTGATATCGTAAGCCACGCCGATGTAGCCGCTTTTGTTGTTGCCGAGGTAAAAGCCATTGATCCAGAACTCCGCATCGCGGAAAACGCCGTCGAACTGAATCTGAAAGCGTTTGCCCTCTTCCGTTTTTGCTACTGTAAAATGTTTACGGTACCAGCCGATGCTTGTTGTGGGGTAATTGCCACCCAGCGGTTTGTAGCCGTGCGCCATGACGTTGAAAGCCGGATCGTTGACAAACGGAAGCTCTACCGCCCAATCGTGCGGCAGGCTGAGCGAGCGCCACAAACTATCTTTAAATCTCGGCTCAATGACGGTATTCCAGGCCCCGCCTGATTTTGAAAAAACGGTTTCCAGCCCGAAGTTAAAATCCTTCTCTGCGTTGTGGGCGTGGCCGAAACTGAATTTC
Organism: Saprospiraceae bacterium; assembly: GCA_020847425.1. GTDB lineage: Bacteria > Bacteroidota > Bacteroidia > Chitinophagales > Saprospiraceae > M3007. The sequence goes on along the minus strand of JADLCC010000099.1, from coordinate 24,214 downwards.
CAGTCGCGGTCGAAATTTTGCCGGCTGCGGGTTTGGGCGTTGAGCAATGCTGTGGAAAAGAGGAGAATAAGCAGTAATAATTGGCAAAATCTGTTCATCTGAACTAGTTTTGAAAAAGAAAACAATCTCCCTCAAACGTAGTGATGTTTTGAAAATCCGGGCGAACTTCTGGAGATTTTTACCACAAAGTTATTTTTTACCACAAAGGACACGAAGGGTTTTCACAAAGGACACTAAGCGTAGAGTTGACTTTTCCCGCTTAGTAATTACTGTAGGTTGGCAAAAATCATCACTATTGTCGATAATAATGCGGTCAACTCTACGCTTAGTGTCCTTTGTGAAAACCCTTCGTGTCCTTTGTGGTAAATCTATGTTTCTGAATGGTAAAAAAAATTGCAGTAGGCAAAAAAACCAGTTTGAATTCTTTGCAAATGCTCGATTATCAACACCGATAACCAATAACTGATAACTACTCACAAATTCCCCTTTTTCAATTCCTCCACCGCATAATTCGCCGCCCTGGCCGTAATCGCCATGTAAGTCAGCGAAGGGTTTTGTGTGCTGCCGGATGTCATGCAAGCGCCATCGGTGACGAATACGTTTTGGCAGGCATGAAGTTGATTCCATTTATTGAGGACTGAAGTTTTCGGGTCATTTCCCATGCGCGCGCCGCCCATTTCGTGGATGTCATTACCAGGGTTGGCATGCGAATCCCGTGCCTGGATATCTTTAAAACCGGCCAGCGTAAACATCTCCGTGAGTTGTTCCATAAAATCGACGACCATTTTGTCTTCATTTTCCGACCACTCCGTTGAAATGACCAGTTGAGGCATGCCGTTCGGATCTTTCAGGCTTTCGTGCAGGCGCACGTGGTTGTTTTCGCGCGGGATCACCTCGCCCATCATCCAGCCGCTGATGTTCCATTCTCCCAGCGGCGGGTGCAGCAGGTTGTTTTTGAGATCTTCTCCCACAGCGGCGGTATCGGGATTGAAGCCTCGCCCGGCGCCGAAACCGACCGCATAACCGCGCAGGAAGTCCGTTTCCTGTTTGTAAACGTTGCGGAAGCGGGGGATGTAACTGTGGTTGGGGTTTTTGCCCTTGGTTCGCATGTCCAGAAACTGGTCGGATTTGGCGGAAATGCGCCCGCGGTAGTTGTGCCAGATGATGTATTTGCCCAACAAACCGCTGTCGTTGCCGATGCCGTTGGGAAAACGGGAGGAAGTGGAATTGAGCAGAATCAGGTTGGAATTGAACGCGCCAGCATTTACAAAAACCACTTTGGCAAAATACTCTATCATTTCATTGGTATGCGCATCGATGACCCGCACACCTTTTGCCCGGCCTTTTTTCTCGTCGTAAATAATAGAATGCACGATGGAATCGGGGCGAAGCGTCATGTTTCCCGTTTTGGCAGCCCATGGCAAGGTGGAGGCATTGCTGCTGAAATACCCACCCAGCGGACAACCCCGCACACACAAATTCCGGTTCTGGCACTGCGCCCTACCCTGCTCCTGGTGAACGGGTTGCGGATCGGTGACATGCGCGCAGCGGCCCTGGATCAACTGGCGGTCCTTATATTTTGAAGCCACTGTTTTTTGAAAATGCTGTTCCACACAATTCATTTCAAAAGCAGGCAAAAACTCGCCATCGGGCAATTGCGGCACACCGTCTTTATTGCCTGAAATCCCCGCAAAACGTTCTACATGCGAATACCAGGGCGCAATATCCGCATAACGAATAGGCCAGTCCACGGAAAAACCGTCGCGAACCGGGCCTTCATAATCGTATTCGCTCCAGCGCTGGGTCTGCCTGGCCCACATCAACGATTTGCCGCCGACATGGTAGCCGCGTATCCAGGTGAATGGTTTCTCCTCTACAAAAGGGTGCGTGGCATCCGGAACAGTCCAGTGCGCGGATGCTTCCGTGTACAAATAATGTTTGCTGATGACCGGATTTTGCTCTTTGATGGCCAGCGGTACCTGTCCGCCGTGCGGAAAATCCCAGGGGTTTTTCATGGCGGTCGGGTAATCGGTCACGTGTTTTACATCGCGGCCGCGTTCCAGCACGAGTGTTTTCAGCCCTTTTTCACAAAATTCCTTGGCAGCCCAGCCGCCGCTGATGCCGGAACCAATGACAATGACGTCGTATTTGCGTTTCTGTAATGTTGACATAGCCATTTGAAGTTATTGATTAACAGGAACGCAGCCGTGGTAAAAGCCCGGCGCCATTTCATATTCGAGGAATCTGGTTTGCACGTACTCGGAATTGGAGTATCCCTGGATCGTGAGTTGTTTCAACAGTTTGTAACAATCCTTGATGGCGCTGTCTTTTCCCTTTTCAAATTCCAGCAGCATGGTTTGTTGCTCTTGCTGCGTCAGATCGGTAAATATTTTCCCTTGCGTTCTGCGCGCAACACTGTCGGCAAAACGCAAGCCGGTTTTTACATTATCCGATACTTCTTTGGTGTAGCAATCGTCCAGCATCCGTTCCACAAAAGCGGGTACGCCGAGCGAAAGGGCGCCCGGCACTTCAGCCGATTCAGGGATGTACGCGCTGATGACGGCGTTCAGGATATTGCGGTCGACCAGTGGGTTTTCGACCGAGGAAAGGGTGTCGGGCGACCATGCTTTTGCCCATGCAGGGAGGGTGAGGATGCCGCCGGCTGTGATAGTTAGTTGCCGGATGGCTTGTCTTCTTTTCATACTGTTGATTTATTCTTTAAACTCCACTTTGGTGATCAGCAATTCATCTCCCTGGACAATCTCTTTGGATGGTTTGCCGCAACTGCAAATAAAGTGATAATTCTGAATGCCGCATGTTTTTTTGCAGTCGGAACAGTAAATTAAAACCGGCGTAACCGTAATGCTCAGTTGCGCATGCCGGTATCGGGTATCGTCTTCGATCACCGCTTCAAAAGCATTTTGCATGGCAATGGGCTCCACATTGGACAATTCGCCCACCTGCAAATAGATGCGCTCTATCTGTTCAGGAGCCATGTCCGGGTATTGCTCCTCCAGGATGTGAAAAATATTGCGGACCAGGGATATTTCGTGCATGGCTAGATGGGGTCAGAAGTATGCATAAGTGGTACAAACTCCGCTGTGATGGCTGGCAAAACATGTTTTTCAAAATAAAGAAACGCTTGTTGGAAATGCTGCGTGGCTTTTTCAGAAAGCCCCTGCTGCAATTCCCATTCATAGCCCTGAATGGCTAAAATATAACCCTGTACGGCAGACTGGTACATTTCTCTGGCAAGCCACAAAATGGTGCCCGGGTCCACTTTATGGGTTGAAAAATGTACTGAAGCCACCGGCAGGCAGGGCTGAAAACTAAAACCTTTTTCCATTTCCAGCACGCTGGCATCAACAAAAATGACCTGCTCATATGCGCTGATCAACTCGGCATCTTCCACCTGCAACTGGTAGCGATATATCACTTCCAGATCCCTGCATTCGGCAAAGCGGTCGGCAAACAGCCAGCCCAGTGCGTCGTCGCCACGCCCGTCGTTGCCGATGCCTATGAGGAGTGTTTTTTTGTTACGATTTAATGCGCTCATCTATCAGATCTCCTTGACTGTTAAATACTTGCACCTGCAAAGCCATTTGGCCGAGGGCTTGTGTGGCACAGCTCAGGCAGGGGTCGTAAGCGCGCACCACCACCTCTACCTGATTCAGCATGGCATCCGTGACGGCTCCTTGTTCACTGATCACTTTATCCGCCACCCAACGAACGGCCCTGTTCATGGGTTCGTTGTTGTGCGTGGTGGAAACGATCAGGTTGCAACGGGTGATCATACCTTTTTCATCGACCTGGTAATGGTGTGTCAAAGTCCCCCTCGGCGCTTCGATAATCCCGATACCTTCCAGCCTCGGTTTCCCTTCCCGCAGCAAATCATTGCTTAAAATTTCATCGTCGTTTAAAAGTTCTTGTATGACTTCGGCGCAGTGCAAAATTTCAATCAGCCGCGCCCAGTGGGTGTACATGGTACTGTTGTTCACTTTCCGGCCGCTGTAAGCGATATAGTCCAGGCGTTCTTTTTCCGCCAGCGGCGTAGGAATAGCGTTGCATACATTTACCCGTGCCAGCGGACCCACGCGGTTCCAGCCATTTTCCCGGCCCAATGCCTTGAGGTACGGGAATTTCATATACGACCAGCGTTCCACACCTTCCGCAAAATACTGCTGGTAATCCTGGGTGTTAATATCCGGCAGAGTGATGTTTCCCACGCTGTCGATGGCCCTGAGTTTGCCGTGGTACATTTCCATATTGCCGGCTTCGTCGACCATCCCCAGATGTCCCGAAGGGTATGCGGCAAAATCATCGAGCAATAACCGGTGCTTGTCGTGATAGCCTTTGATATAAAGCAGGATTTCCTGCGACCATTCGATCATCGTTTGAATGGAAGGAATCTCTTTTCCACTCAAAAAATAATCGCGCTCTTCAGGTTCGAACGTTTTGTACATCCCGCCCGGAACGGCGGCCACACCATGTATTTTTTTGCCAGCAATGGCTTTGATGATTTCCTGGCCGAATTTGCGCATCAAAATCCCTTTTCGGGCCATTTCAGGGTTTTCCATGGCCACGGCAAAAAAGTTGCGTTTCTCCGTCGGCGCATCCAGGCCAAACAGGATATCAGGCGAAGCGAGGTAAAAAAAATGCAGGGCATGGGACTGAAATATCTGCCCGTAGTGCATCAGGCGGCGCAGTTTGGTGGCTGCCGGCGACAGGTCTTCCGGGTCGATACCCACCAGTTGGTCGATGGCTTTTGCCGCCGCCAGGTGGTGGCTTACCGGGCAAATGCCACATAAACGTTGCACCAAAACGGGCGCTTCCCAATACGGATGGCCCTGAATAAAGCGTTCAAAGCCCCTGAACTCCACGATATGTAAAAAAGCGTCCTCCACTTTTCCGGTTTCATCCAGGTGGATTGTTACGCGTCCGTGGCCTTCTACCCGGGTAACCGGGTCAATTGTTATTTTCCGTTGCATCACTTTAGTCGTATTTAAACTCTGCATATAAAAGGGAGAATTCCGCCCCGAACAAGATGCTTTTTACGGCTTTCCAGATATGTTCGGCGGACGGCGGACAACCCGGTATCGAGTAATCCACCTTGACAATTTCATTGCATGCGTACACGCGGTCCAGCATTTTGGGCAAATCCTCGTGGTATGGAATAATCGTTTCACCCGTTTCACTGGTCAGGCTGTGCAGGTATGCTTCTTCGAGGCATTCGCTGAGCGGAATGGTGTTGCGCATGGCAGGTACGCCACCCCAGACGGCGCACTCGCCTACCACCACTAATACGTCGCACATTTTCCTGAAATATTGCAGCACTTCGATGTTGTGCGAATTGCAGCAACCGCCCTCCACCAGACCTAGATGGCACCTGCCGCTGAATTTTTTTATATCCGTCAGCGGTGATTTGTCAAATGAAACGAGTTCGGCCACATCCAGGATACCCGTGTCGATATCGAGCAGCGACATATGGCATCCGAAACAGCCGGCGAGGGAAACGGTGGCTACCCGTTTTTTCTCTTTGGGGTCGGCCTCCATTTGTTGGATCGGGGCGCTGTGAAAGTCCTTTTGAACGGATTGGTTGTCAAAAATTCTGTCGCCCAGGGGCCTCGGGAGGCTTTCCCCACGCACAATGATCGCTCCGGTGGGACACAGTTTCATGGCATGCAAAGCCTGCGCTTCCGACAAGCGGGACTCCTGTTCGTAATCGATACCCACGAACGTTTCGTTGCCCCGGTTCACGTACATGAACACCCGTTTGCCCTCGTCGGTAAAAACCTCTTCCACACACCTCCGGCATTTGATGCAGCGGTTGTGTTCCATGATCATCCGTTTGGGCTTAAAATCGATCAGCCGGTCTTCAAAAAGATGCGGGAAACGCGCGGTGGCAACCCCCAGTTCGTAACCCATGTGCTGCAGGTCGCAGGCGCCGCTTTTTTCGCAGGAAGGGCAGAAATGGTTCCCTTCCGCAAACATCATTTCCACGACTGCTTTGCGCATGTCCAGCAATTCAGGCGTATTCAGTTCTATCTGCAATCCGTCGTGTACTTTTTCCGTGCAGGCGGGTCCGTATTTGCCGTTTATTTTACAAATGCAGGTCCGGCAGGTGCCCAGCGGCGGTTCCAGGTGTTTGTGGTAACACAGCGACGGGATAAACAACTGATGCGCCAGGGCGGCGTCGACCAGATTTTCACCCTCGTCCGCTTCGTACGATTTACCATCTATCCAGAATGCACATTTTTTTTTCATGGCGCGAGTGGTTTAAATTTTTCGTATTCCTGCACAGCGGCGACCATATCAAATGCCCGGATGCCCGTATTGCCAGTTTCAGGCAAACGTTGCGAGAAATAATTTTCAAATTTTTCGATGGTGTCGATGATCGCATTGCCCGCTGTTTTACCCAGTCCGCAACGGCTGGAAGCCTCCATCAGTATGGCCCATTTTTTCAACTCCTGCAGGTCGGCACTGTCGCCGGTGCCATGGCATAAATGGGCTAATTTGCGTTGAATGATGAAATTTCCGGCACGGCACGGTGTACAAACGCCGCAGGATTCCTGTTTGAAAAAGGAAGCGAAATTGAGCAGGATGTCCAGCAGGTCGTTGTTTTTGCCAAATACCATAAAAGATCCGCCGCAATTCATGCTGTCGGGAATACCTGCACCCGGCATACAAATCCGGTGGTGCTGCTCTTTCATTGAAATACTGTGTCCGGAAGGGCCGCTTACCTGAATCATAAACGGATCATCTGCCTGACACAGATCGAGCAATTCCAAAACGGGCATCCCCCATTCGATTTCATAAGTACCCGGCAAGCGGCAGTCGCCAGATATACTAATCAATTTGGTACCCGGAGAGCCCGGAATACCTCTTTTGATATATTCGGACAAGCCCATTTGCAGCAAGCGGGCTACCGTGCAAAAAGTTTCCACATTGTTGACCACGGTGGGCAATTGCAGGTAGCCTTTTTCAACCGGTAAGTACATTTTGATGCGCGGTTCGCCGCGTTTGCCTTCGAGGGACTCCAGCAAAGCCGTTTCCTCCCCACAAACGTAGGAACCGGCGCCTGTTTCCAACCGGATATCAAATTTAAAACCTTTGATTCCGGCGGCGTTTACCCCTAGCAAGCCTTTTGCGCGAAAGTCATCTATGTTCTGCTGAATCTTTTCCTCCAGCCAGCGGTATTCCCCGCGCAGGTAAATGATGCCATAGGTTGCGCCCACGGTGTAGGCGGCAATGATCATACCTTCCAGCATGGACGGGGTCTGGCTGTTGAGCAAAACGCGGTCTTTAAAAGTGCCGGGTTCCCCTTCGTCGGCATTGCAAATGATAAACTTGGGCGAAGCCGCTTGTTTCCGGCAGGCGTCCCATTTGAGCCAGGTCGAAAAAAAAGCGCCGCCTTTACCCCTGATATCCGTTTTTTGCAACAACTCCAGAATACTTTCCGGCGTGTGGGCTTGCAATTTACCAACCGCTTCACCGGTGTTTTCATCTGCAAATAAAATACTGCGGTTGTTGTCGGGCAGGTAGCGCAGGTGATCATCCGGCACATCGTATATTTCTTTGGCCGTTTTGCCCTGTCGGAGTAGGTCGACGATCTCCTTTACCTTTTTTTCATTCAGATCAGTAAAAGGGTAAAAATCGATGAGCGCAGCCGGTTGATGGTCGCTCAATCCGATACAGGGCGTATCAAACAGCCCGAAAGTCCCGCTGGCATCGACGGACCCGGTTCGTGCGCCTGTTGCCTGCTCGAATGCAACTTTTATTTTTTCAGACCCTTTCAGGGTTGCAACAATACTGTTGTCGAGGTAAATGGTGTGTTTGCCTGCCGGTTGGCGCTGAAAAAAATGATAAAAAGAAGCGACGCCTTCCACTTCAATAACCGACAAATGGTGCGCATCGGCAAGATGCCGGATGGCGGCATCAGAAATGTACCTTTCCGATAATTGATACTGCCACAGGTCGCTTAACAAGGCAGATCTCCGGGGCTCTATCGGGAACAGGTATTTGTTTGATGGTATGGATATCGACATGATTAACGCGTTTTTAGGTCACTGCATGGACAAATCCGGTTAAACGAAACAGTCCCTCATCAGCTTCCGAGGGGAAACTAAAGAGGGACTGTTCGGGATAAAAACACCCGGTTTGAAGGGGTGATTTTATGCCTCTAATGTAACTATATCGGGTGCATAAAAACAAACATCAAAGGCTAAAAAAAAATATTGGTTTTTTGATGTTGTTCGCACCTCAAAATCTGCTTTATAACAATTTACTTACGAAGCCTTAGGCGACCACTCTGACACATCCACCCGATAGCGGCGCCGGGGATCATCAGCATCTATCAGTACCGGTATCGGTGTGCCGGGCGGTATAGTATCAGATTGAATACCAGTATTCCAGTCACCTACAAATTGATACAGTTGCCCTGTGACCGGGTCTTTCCACTCGCACAACGCGCGATGCTGGCCCATACTTTGTTTTGTACCTACAAACGAGGCTTGTATCTCCCGGCCGTTTTCATTGAGCCAGTTATCACGCCGTCTGTACCAGTCGACCCACCAGAGGCCGTAAAATCCAAATGTGCCAAACACTGCGAAAAACGCCAGGAAAAGGGAAATATTGAGCCACCCGCCTTTTCCGAGGACTACTCTTTTGGGGTTATCGGGATCGTAGTGTAGTTTTATCGTCTCGCCTTCTTCATACTTGACCATATTGGTGTACACCTCCGAATCGTATATTTCTGTGGTACCCATAGACGTTTTGTACTCAATCACCGGCGCAGCTAAAACCGTACCCTTCGAGGTTTGGTATTTCACTTCAACAACGGTACCATTGGTTTCAATGCCATTCATTGTGATGCGACAGCGGGTATAAAGTTCAGAAAAAAATAGTACGCCTGTACAGAGGCCGACAAGCGCGAATAGCCCTGTAATGAGGTAGCCTAAGCCTGGGTTTTTCATTTGTTTTGGATGGTTTGGTTTGTTGTGTACTGGGTAACAATATTTATGGTGGTTATATTGTGTGCCATTTGGCTCCAACACCTCAATACACACCCATCTCAACTATAGAATCAGCAATCACTGCTGCCCCTGCGCTGCCACTAATGTAAACACATCCATCGATATAAGTCATCGTCTAATAATTTTCCAAAAACTCATTTTTCTCCTGGTTTCAAACCCCAGTTTTTCATACAAACGGATGGCCGGCAAGTTGTCCGCTGCAACGTGAAGATACGGAATGTTGTTATCCGACAGGTTCTTGTTCACGGCATGGGCCACCAACTGCCTGGCATATCCCCTGCCTGTGAAATCCGGATGCGTCACGACCGCGCTGATTTCCGTAAAACTGTTCATCCGCATCCGTTCACCGGTCACCGCTACCAGTTTATTCTCTTTAAAAATGCCGAAGTAATCGCCCAGCATTTTTGTTTTTTCCCTGAAATAACCCGGTTGTACCAGGTTGATCAATTCGGTTAACGCGCTGTTGTGTTCATCCGTCAGGAAGGTAATTGGTTCCGGGGCTTCTGGCGGGATCATGTCGGGACAAACCATTTGCAGACAAATCAACTCTTTTTCGATCAAAATATCCGGCGGCAAAGGCGGTCTGGCGCCTATGATATAAAGCGATTCACCGACGGATATGTACCTGCTCAAAAGATCCGGTATGCCAGTATCGCCATTGATGCCGCTGAAAGGAGCGACGTCCGGGGCGTAGCGTTTGAACTGCTCGTTGCCGAGGGCATACGGCTGATGCACCTCGTTCAGGGAGTGCCAGGCGGGATTGTCGAGTTGGAACATGGGCTTCATTGCAGTGGTTAGCCTATTGCTGCGTTTCTTCAACGTATTCAAGAATATCGGCAGGCTGGCAGTGTAAAGCCTTGCAAATAGCTTCCAAAGTACTAAAACGTATGGCTTTCGCTTTTCCCGTTTTTAAGATGGAAAGGTTGGAAAGCGTTAGTTCAACTTTTTCTGACAGCTCGTTTAGCGACATTTTTCGCTTTGCCATCATTACATCCAGGTTTACAATGATTGGCATGGCTTATACGGTTAAGTCGTTTTCGTTTTGTAATTCGATTCCTTTTTTGAAAATCGTCGCAATGACATAGACTACAGCCGACATCAATATAAAAGCCTGACTGTCAACCCAAAACTGATCTAGTTGGTCAATTTCGTATCCACGGTGCTGCAAATTTTTTGCTGTTTCCCGGGCGATGTAACTCAGTAGGCCTATGGACAGTGTGAAGTAACTAATTTGTGAGATTTTTTCGGAAACAAAACCGTTGAATGGTTTGGTCAAGTCAAGTTTGCTAATGAGTATAATGACTACATAAAACAAGTATGCCTTCAAAGTCGCGATGACCAATATAAAGGAGTACATACTGAAAAAAGCCCATTTGCTGCGCTGATAGATTTCACTTAAGTCCATTTTTTGATATAAATTCTGGACAAATTCCGGATTGTACAGGCAGAAGACAAAATTGACAATCAGGGCGCCGGCTTCAATGCACAGGCCAACAAAGATGACCCAGGCCACAACGTGCAGGGCTTCAAATACGAAGTTATTGCTTTTTGACATCATGTTAAGTTTAATAATGATGCCGTAAAGATAGCAAATATTTATTGATAAACAATAAATATGTATTTTAGTTCAAAAAATATTTTCTAAAACCTTAAAGGATTGGTAAAAGGTAGAAATGAATGTTGGTTGTAGTGAGGTTAACCCATATGTCTGGGTATTCTGTGAATACGTTAATCCGTTTTATCCGTGTCTAATCTATTCAATCCGTGTTCCATCACTCTACAAGGGGCGTAGCCGAACCCAGCAAAAGGCATTTTAATTATTTACAAAACTACCATATTTATGGGTTAACTTCAGCTCACTAAGCAACGCGCGTTGCCAATATATGCGCCCATTAAATGTGTTCTTTCAGGGGCTCCATTGTCAAAGGTTGCCTGGATTGGGAAGCATAAAAATATCCTGCTTTACGTTTGCGGCAGGTCGAAAAAGATACTGCCGCGGCGTAGGGGTGGGTTGGGGAAGGAGAAAGGCCTGGCGAGGCGAAAAGGCACTGCCGGGGCGCTGGAGGTCAGACTTTGTGTAGCGCATGAAGGCCTGCCGAGGTGATTCCTCCTCACTGCCGTACGTCCAACAACATGGCTGCCGACATACCCGCAAATGATTTCCACTTGTTGCGGCTTCCGTATTTGTAAAAATGCTTGCTACCAGCTGCCGGCATGGCTATGGGCAGGGTCAACATTGTGCCGCCTTTGCTGCCGTAAATCCATTCCACGCTGACTGCCAGATTTTCACCTGTGTAAATCTCATAAGCCTGTAAATCCACTGTTACCCAGCCTGTTTTTTTACCTGTGAGTGGAACAATTATCTGGTCTTGCAGGAAATTTTCGCCGGGTTCGCCTTTGTACAAATCGTACACATTGATCCGAAAACGCACGGTATCGAAGTTATTGGCTGCAACGTAAAATCTAAAGGTTTCCAAACGGGAAGGCTTTCGGATTTTAAAACGCCGACCGATTTCTGAACCCAGGTTCTGGTTGATTTTGCCTTCGAGTGCAAAATTCACAATCATCCGGTACTTTGTCTTTTCTTTTCCCAGGGTTTTTAATTGGGTATCGTCCGGCCGCACTACTACCTCGCGGAGCTGCAAAGTGGCTGGCTAGAGCCGCACTTCAAGAGACTTTGTTGCATCGGTCCAGGCCGTCAGCGGGAGCGTTTTTTTGCCAAATCCCAGTATCGAGAATTGTACGGAATCCTTACCCGTCAGGGTGGTATTTTCCGGGATTTCCAGATTGAAACGGCCATCCCCGGCTGCTACGGTGCCAATCGAAGTACCCGGAATTCCTATGCTGACGTATGCCAGAGTTTCACCGGTGGGCCCTTCCGCTACGCGGCCGGAAATAGTTTTTTGGGCAAAAGAGGGAAGAGTGCAACAGAGCAGCGCACTGCTCAAAAGGAGATTTTTCATAATAATGGGAGATTTTTAAAAAGAAGTTAGCCGGCAAAAACAAAGCGCATTCCCACCATACAGGCCGCCATGATGCAGCAATAAGTGGTTAGACCAACGCGCCATTTTTCGGGCACAAATCGTAAAAAGTGGACCATACATAGCGCCAGTCCAATGCCCAGCAACCCGAGAGGCAGACGCAGGGCCGGACAATAATCCTGCACTGCAATCATATCGCCCAGAGGCCTGATGTTACTCAGTGTGAGGTAACTGGCGGCTTCGGTGAGATTGGCCAACACAAAAACGCTGCCCAACCAAGCAATCCAGGTATTGGCCAAAAAGCGTCGCAATACCCAAAAACCGCCTGCTGCAAGCACAATATTGACCAAAATACCACCCATGGAAGCCAAAAACAATTGAAAAAGGCTTAAGGTGGCCACACAAATGGCATTCAAAGGCTCAGGGCTGGCGGCACCGAAATGAAAGGGCACATGTAAATTGAACAATTCCGGTTTGCAGCCGAAATACCGGTATACCAGGGCATGACCAAGTTCATGCAGCCAAATAGTGGTATAGGTAGCGGCATAGGCCAATACGGGAAATGCAATTTTGGGAAACAGTTTCATCATGCAGTAGTCTTATTTTAGAACCAACGGTTGCGGGCAATGACGAGCGGCAGGCCGCGGCGGTATTTCATGCGGAGGGTCCAGATGATGCTGAACGCTATGGTGGCTGCCCGGAAAAGATTGGCTGCCAAACCACCGGCGGCGTTTGGTCCGGCCTCAAAAGCTGTCCACCATAGGTTCATAAAAAAGTGCATGGCTATGGGCATCCAAAGGTTGTTGTCCCATTCTATGTAAAGCCAGGCGAACCACAGCCCGCCAAGTGCGGTTACAGCGAAAATGCCCGTGGCGCTACCCCAGTCGCCGGCCTGGTATAGATGCGCAGAGCCGAAAACGAGTGCATTCAACAATCCAGCCGCCAGAAAACTCCAGCCGGCAAAGCGGAAAAGTTGGCCGAATACAAAGCCCCGGTAAAACAACTCTTCCCACAAGGCCGCCCACAGACAGCCTAAAAGAATGCCGTTTAAGGTTAATGAAATCTTGAAATTGGCCAAAAAAGCGTAGCCTAAAAGCATGGGCAAACAAAATACGAAGGCCATTTGAAGGGCCTCGAGCGCGTTGGCACGCAGTCCCCATGCACCTGGTACAGCAGCCGAACGCCTTCCATGCAACCACCAGATCAATACACCGGTTAGCAATAAGGGAAGGATTTGGCGGGTCAGCACCATCTCCGGATATGAGGTGGGTTTGGGTAGTTGGCGGATGCCGAAATGAAGCGCTAAAAATACCAGCGGCACAAGAATGGAGAAAACAGTTTTGTTTCGCATGACTTTCGCAAATGTTTGATAAACACTGATTCGTGATCAACTGCTGCAAAAGTGCTGCGACTGAGATGCTGATGCAAATGAAAGGGGTTAAGTATCGGATTGCGGGGCGAATGGTATTGCGCCGGGGTGAAATGCAGCATTTTGGGGCGAAATTCAGCGGGGTTTCCTGGCCAACTTCATACGTATATCGGCAACAGCCGAGCGGGAAACGGGAATTTCTCCGGCATCCGGAGCCTGTTCAAACACCAAAAAGTAAGCGGGCGATTTGCCTTCGAGCCGAATAGCGTGATCAAAGTTGACCACAAACGAGCGGTGTACCTGCCGAAATTCGCCTGCCTTTTCCAGTTGCAAAAAAATGTTGCTCAGGGCGCCCCGGAGCATGAGTCGCTGCGTTTGCCCGTTTTTTAGCAGGAATATTTCCACGTAGTTGTCGGCGGCGCGAAGGAAGAGCACTTCTCTCCGCAGAAGGGTAAGTTTTTCGTGTTTGTTTTCGCCTTGCAGCAGCACCAATTCCCCGTCTGGTGGGGACATCGGCATTTGGGCCATTTTTTCGGTAAATTCGCGGGACAGAAGTCGGTTTTTCAGGTCGAAAAATCGCCAGGCTACGAAAAACCCCATCGGAAGGATGGCAGTAGCAACAGCATAAAAAAAGAAACTCAGAAAACCGATGAACGAGAACTGCCCGCCGATGGCTAAGCGCTGATAAACATAACTCAGCACTACCGATACAAGCAAAAAAATGCCCGAGAATATCAACTCGCGACGAAAATTCCAACGCCCCGGAGCGAAAAAACCGGCCCAAAAGAGCGCGGCAGATTCGCGCAGCATAAAAGCCGTAAGGGGTACCAGCAAACCGTAGCCCGCCAAAATCAGGTATTTCAGCTCGTGTTCAAAAATATAGGTGCCGAAGGGCTGGAAAACGGCCAGCACGGCAAATATGCCCACACCGATGTATACTGCCTGACGGTACAGCGCGCCACGGGAGGGCGGATCTAAAGCGGCATTGAGCAGATGTACCTTGGAACTCACAGCGTAAAATTACGGCGTTATCTGCAGTTTTATTTCAAATTCCGCTCCTTGAGTAACTCATTCAAGGCCCTGCTTCTTTTCGCCTTAGGGTCATTGATCATTTTATAAGCAAAATACAAGGGGATTAGCATCAAAACGCCGAAAGTGCTTTTTATAACACTGAAAAAGACAATTCCCAAAAGAAATCCAATGAAAAAAGCATTTGTTATGGAGAATGATTTCAACTTTTTTGCTTCTTCCAACAACTCCTGGTCCGTTAATGCTGACAGGTCTTTTTGATTCATATTATTTTTTTGATTGGTTGGCAGATGATCAGCAATAATTGATATTATCACACAATCCCTCGCCCGCTTCCATCAGAAACACGAAAGAGGGACTGTCCCAAAAAGTAACATTTGGTATAAGTCGGCGGTTTATTGTCACTAATGTAAAAACATCTGTTTCAAACAACCAAATTTCTTACGTGAGTTGTGAATGGTGAGCCTCCCAACATTTTTTAAAACAAAAAATTTCAACACTACCTCCTTTCCCGGCTTTTACCCTACATTTGCCGGCAAAACGCTTTCCTCCGCCAAAGAATGCTGAAACACCTCCATATCCGCAACTACGCGCTGATTGACGAATTGGAAATCAATTTTTCAGAGCGGCTGACCATTATAACCGGCGAAACCGGGGCAGGTAAATCCATCCTGCTGGGCGCCCTGGGCCTGGTGATGGGCGAACGCGCCGATACCAAGGTCTTTTACAACGACAGCGAAAAATGTGTTGTAGAGGCTTATTTCGACGTGTCGGCCTACGACATGCAGGAGTTTTTTGAGGCCAACGAACTCGATTACGACGACGAGGTCGTTATCCGCCGCGAACTCTCCCCTGCCGGCAAAAGCCGCGCATTCGTGAACGATACGCCCGCCAACAACAATGTGCTGCAGCGCCTCACGGAATCGCTCGTGGACCTGCACCAGCAATTCGATACCCTGGACATCCACAACGTGAATTTCCAGTTGCGCATGATCGATGCGCTGGCCGATAACGCCCTGATCCTCAAGGACTACCAGCAACAATACAAACAATACGCCGCCGATAAAAAACGCCTGGTCCAACTCGCCGAGCGCAGCGCCAACGGCGCCAAGGAAATGGAGTTTTTGCGCTTCCAACTCGAAGAATTCCAGCGCGCCGAACTCCGGGAATCGGAGCAGGAGCAACTGGAAGCCGAACTGACCCGACTCAGTAGCGCGGAGGACATCAAACGCACCTACGGCGCAGCCTACAATTTCCTGCTGGAATCGGAACAGAACATCCTGGGGCAATTGCAGGAAATCGGCCGCAGCATGGCCGGCACCCGCAAACTGACCCCTACCCTGTCGGAACTCAGCGAGCGCCTCGACGCGGTGCTCATCGACCTGCAGGAACTCGCCAAGGACTGTGACCGCATCGCCGAACAAACGGAATACGACCCGCAGCGCATCGCGGAAGCACAGGAACGGCTGAACGTCATTTATAAACTACAGAAAAAACACGGGGTCGGTACGGTTGATGAACTGCTGCAAATCCAGCAATCGCTGGAAGAACAAACGGCAGGCTACACCAACCTCGACGCCGAAATAGCGCAACTGGAGCAGTCCATCGGCAAACAAGAAGCGCATCTGACCCATATCGCGGCCACGCTCAGCGAGCGCCGCAAAAGCACCACGCAGCCTTTTGAAAACCGGATACACGGTATGCTGGAGCAGTTGTCCATGCCGCACGCCCGGCTCCGCGTGGAGATCCGCGACCTCGACGGTCTGGGCGCTACTGGTTCCGACGACGTGCAGTTTCTGTTCGCCTCCAACGTGGGCAGCAAGTTTCTGCCGATCAAGGACGTGGCTTCCGGCGGCGAACTCTCACGCCTCACGTTGTGCACCAAAAGCCTCGTGGCCGACGCCATTCCGCTGCCTACCCTGATTTTTGACGAAATCGACTCGGGCATCAGCGGCGATGTTTCCCTGAAAATGGGGTTGATTCTCAAGGAATTGAGCAGCAGGCACCAGGTGATCAGCATCACGCACACCCCGCAAATCGCGGCCCGCGCCGATGCGCATTATTTTGTGTACAAAAAAATCGCCGATAACCGCACACTGACGAATATCCGCCTGCTGAACCACGAAGAGCGGATTCGCTCGCTGGCGGTGATGCTGAGCGGAAACCCGCCGAGTGATGCGGCGATAACGACGGCGGAGGAACTGGTCAAGGGATGATTAACTGGGAAACCCGCTGGCAAAATGCACAAACTGGCTGGGACCTCCAAACCGTCTCGCCGCCGCTGGCTGACTACGCCAATCAGATTCCGCCTGAAAAACGCGACTTGAAGGTGCTGATTCCCGGCTGCGGCAACGGCCACGAAGCGCTGTACTTGCTGGAAAAGGGTTTTACGCAGATTACCATGCTCGATATTGCGCCGACGGCTGTAAAAAGATTGCAGAAACGATTGGATACCGAATTCCCGGACTGGCAGGCTGCGCTTCAAATCGTTTGTGGTGATTTTTTCCTGCACGAAGGGCAGTACGACCTAATCCTGGAACAGACGTTTTTTTGTGCGCTCGATCCGGACATGAGATCTGCTTATGCATTGAAGATGAAAGAGTTACTTGCTCCCGGCGGCAAACTGGCCGGACTGTTGTTCGACCGGAATTTTCCGGGCGGGCCGCCTTTCGGAGGCAGCAAGGCGGAATACGGGGAATTGTTCGGCAAACATTTTACGATACGAACGATGGAGGCTTGTACCAACTCCATAGCGCCGAGAGCGGGAACGGAATTGTTTTTTATTTTGGAAAAATGATTTTACCACACGAATAACGAATAACAAATAACGAATAACCAATATGCCCACTTCCCCACCTTTCCGCACCGGTTTTGTCAACATCATCGGCCGGCCCAACGCCGGAAAATCGACGCTGATGAACGCATTGGTGGGCGAACGCATGAGCATCATCACGCACAAGCCGCAGACCACCCGCCACCGCATCATCGGTATCCTGACCGGTGAAAATTTCCAGATGGTATTTTCCGACACGCCGGGTTATGTCAAAACGCCGACCTACAAAATGCACCTGGCCATGAATAAATTCGTGGAAGGCACGGTGGAAGACGCCGACCTGATGCTGTTCGTTTTTGACCTGACGGAAGAACTCGAAGACGACAATCCGGTGATAGATGTCCTGAAAAAAGTAGAAGTGCCCATCGTGCTGGTGCTCAACAAAAAAGACCTGGTGGCTGACCAGCGCGCCGAGGACGTGACGGGCTGGTGGAAAAAACGCATCAAAGTGGCTGATTCCATCGCCATTTCAGCGCTGAAAGGCAATGAAGCCAAAAGTTTGCTCGAAAAAATCGTGGCGTACCTGCCCGAAGGCGATCCGTACTACCCTGTCGATCAACTGACTGACCGGCCGGAACGTTTTTTCGTCGGCGAAATCATCCGCGAAAAAATCATGATGCTCTACACCGACGAAATACCCTACTCTTCTGAGGTGAGCATCGAGTCGTTCCAGGATTCTACCACTACCAAAGGGGAAGCGATTGCGCGGATCAATGCGACAATTTACGTGATGCGCGAAACACAAAAGGCCATTATCCTGGGCAAAGGCGGCGCAGCCATCAAAAAACTCGGCACCCATGCCCGCGCAGATATCGAACGTTTCCTGCAAACAAAAGTATTCCTGGAACTGACGGTGAAAGTGCGCGATAACTGGCGCGACGATGAGAATGCGTTGCAGCGCTTCGGGTACCTTGGATAAAAGGCAAAGAGCAAAAGGCAAAGGGCAATTTTGGAAACTCGGTTAACTAGAGATCTCAATTGCCCTTTGCCTTTTGCTCTTTGCCTTTTAATACACCCTCCCCATCATCGAATGATCCACAATCGCCCGTTTGAGCGCATGAAAATCCACTTCGCCCTGGTGTTGCCAGACTACCTTGCCGCCCGGTTACACCAAAACAGTATACGGTAATGCGCCGTTCCAGTCTTTGCCTATGGCTTCCGCAAGCGCGTATTTGTCCGGGTTTTGAAACAGGTAATTTGTCACGCCGGACTGTTTGCTTTTCAAAAACTCGAGCACTTTGGCTTCTTTTTCTACCTTATCAGCCGAAACGGATACAAATTCAAAATCGCGCGCGCCGTACATGCGTTGCAGCACGATAAATTCAGGGTATTCCAATACGCAGGGGCCGCACCAGGTCGCCCAGACGTTGATGAGTCTCAACTTATCGGAGCCTTCGTTTTTGAGCAGGCTACGAATTCCGGCGGCATCGATGCCGGTTACTTTCACCTCTTTGGCAGCCCAGTCTGCGTCCGCCTTGGGGCGCAGTTCAACTTTCCAGCCCCATTTGGTGGAGCAACCGAAAGTCTGGGTCACCGGCTCGCTGACCGCCGTTCCGGCCAGCACGGCATCGGTGGCAGCCCTGAGGTCTTCGGCGTTGGCAGTACCCGGTTTTTCTTTGCGGTCGAGCCGGCCGGTGTAGCGCAATAAACGTTCCTGATCAAACACGAACACATGCGGCGTTGCGGCAGGACCATATTGCAGGGAAGCCGTTTCGGTGTCGCCGTCGTACAAATACGGGAAATTGTATTTTTTGTCTTCCGATCGGCGCTGCATGGCGGTGTAATCGTCGTTGAGATCGGAATACCCCAACTCCTCATACAGCAGACCCAGCGGGCTGTTCGGCGAAATCGCCACGACTTCCACACCTTTTGCTTTGTAGTCGTTGGCAAATGCAATGATCCGGTCTTCGTAAGCCTGGGCGGTCGGGCAATGATTGCAGGTAAAAACGACCACCAGCGCTTTGGCATCCTTAAAATTGCTCAGGCTATACATTTTACCATCCACACCCGGCAGGTTAAAATCCGGCGCTTTGGCGCCAATGGCAAGCGTTGTGACCGTGCGGGCCGCTACCGGCTGCGGATTGGCAACAAACGCTGCATGCGACTCCGTTGCAGGTTGCGAAGGTGACTGACAGCCCCAGCCGATGAGGCAAAGGAATACGGCAAAAAGTGGAATTGTTTTCATGGCAAGAGTATAATTTGCAAAAAAGGAAAGTGTTTTACCACATCAGTAGTTATCCGTTATTAGTTATCAGTTATCCGGCTTGATAATCAAGCATTTGTATAAAAAAATAACCCAAACTAATTTTAATCCGGTACTCAGGCACAATAGATCCGTCACATAGTTCACATATGAAAACGTCCACACTATTATCCAACTATGTGGTAAATCTATGTGAACTATGTGGTAAAACTATGTGCACTATGTGGTAAAACTCAGAATTTGGGACAAACAATCTCTTCATTGTCGTAATTACCCAGATACGCCACCGAAATTTCAAACGCGCTCTGGCGCTGTTTCGCCTGCAACGCCTTGAGGTTCAGGTCGTAACTCAAGCCCAGCAAAACGCTGTTGAGTTCAAAACCGACCATGGCCACTACGGCATCGAGGCCCAGGCCGTCGCTGTTGCGCACCGGCCGCAGCCAGGAACCGAAGTGTAGGGCACTGCCGCCGTATTTTCCCATGGCGGTACGGATATTAGCGCCTGCACTGATTTCCATATGCGGACCCTGTGCAGCCACCAGTACACGCGGCAGCAGCGATACCCGGTTATCGCGTGTGAGGGGAATACTCGCTGCCAACTGCGCATTCAGTTTCATGTACAGTTTATCCCCTTTTTCCGTCGTTTCATAAAAGGAGATGGTCGGCTGCAAAAAATGGTGCAAAGCCGTGCCGACAAAGACCCGGCCCGAACGACCGAACTGCGCCGTGTAATTCAAACCCACGCTGTAATCGGCAAATGCGAAGTTATTGGTGGGTAAATCTTCCAGAGATGTGCCCGTATAGCCGCTTATGCCGTCAAATTCATCGTGAAATTCGAGTGATTCGTAATTGACATTGCGCTGGGTGAGTCCGAGTTGGGTTCCCAAAGTCAGAAACTGTTTATTGCCACTGCCCAATGCCTTGTGGTATGCCACAGAAATAGCAATTTGTGTGGTACTAAAATCCACAACGCTTACTTTGTCGTTAAAAAACATAAGTCCAAGCCCGATGGCGTCGTTGCTTTTGTTTTTTCCGGGCGCATCGAAGCGCAGGTCGGCTGCCATGGAGAACGTTTTAATCGGGTTTTCGAGCACCTGCCGCCACTGGTCGCGGTAGATTGTTCCGACCCGGTAACTGCCCTCAAAAGCGCCGGTCAGGGCCGGATTGAGGGTCAGCGGAGAGGCATAAAACTGGGTAAAATGCTTGTCCTGGGCTTTTAACTGGGCAATGGATAAAAATAAAAAGAAGGAGTAAAGGAGCGATTTCTTCATGCTGTTGGGAAAAATTTGGACAAAGGTAATGCGGGTTGACGAGTTCTAATCGGGTTTGGAGGTTTGATCGTTCGATAGGTTTGATGGTTTGCGGCAGAACCCCGCTTAGAGCGTGTTCGGGATTTTTTGACGGAGCATGAAAAAGTGGATTTTTTGACTGTTTTGCTCGTTTTTTCAGGAGCATAGCGGGGACTACGTGACTGAAAAAAGGTGAAAAACAGCCAAAAAAGACGTTTTTCAGACCCGGCAAAAAATTTCCGAACACGCTCTTAAACGCATCGAACCTATTTTTTGGTCTTTTTAAAGAAAAGCAAAATTTCTATACCTTTCGCCATCGAACCAATCAAAATCGAAATATGCAGCAATCTGACACCTCTGACTTCAAACCCTACATTGCACCCGGCGATTTGTCGGTCAAAGAATTCACCCTACGGGCCATTTTGCTCGGGGCCATGTTCGGCGTCCTGTTCGGCGCCGCCACCGTCTACCTCGCTTTAAAAGCGGGACTCACCGTATCTGCTTCAATTCCCATTGCCGTACTGGCCATTTCGCTGGGGCGGAAGTTTCTGGGCACCACCATCCTGGAAAACAACATCATTCAAACGGCCGGTTCGGCGGGCGAATCCGTGGCTGCCGGGGTGGTATTCACCCTGCCGGCATTTTTGTTCCTGAGCGACGGGATTGGCAAAGGATTTTTCAGTTACTGGACCATCCTGATGCTCGCTATTTTTGGCGGCATTCTGGGTGTGCTGATGATGATTCCTTTGCGCAAGTCACTGATTGTCAAGGAACATGCCAACCTTCCTTATCCCGAGGGCACTGCCTGTGCGCATGTGCTGATTGCCGGTGAAAAAGGTGGCGATTTTGCAAAAACAGCCTTCCAGGGTTTGGGCTTTGCATTCGGTTACGCGCTGTTACAAAAGGTTTTTCGCGTGATTGCCGAATCGCCCGTTTGGGAAACGGCTGCCAACAACAAGTATTTGCCGGCAGCACGTGTGAGTGGAGAAATCACGCCCGAATACCTGGGCGTGGGTTACATTATCGGACCGCGTATCGCGGGCGTATTAGTGGCCGGTGGCGTGCTGGCATGGATGGGGCTGATCCCTTTGCTGGCCACGCTCGTGCCACCGGATACCATTGCCGCGCAACTCGGCAAACTCGATCTGCTCAAACCAATTACCGATGCGGCAGGCGGCATCCGTTATCCTTATGGCTGGAATCCGGACACGCATTCGTTTACGGACATGACAAGCGCAGTTTACCGGGCGTATGTACGCCAGATTGGCGCAGGCGCCGTTGCCGGAGCAGGTTTTATTACCCTGCTGAAAACACTGCCAACCATCGTTTCTTCTTTCCAGGAAAGTGTGGCTTCCATGCGCAACCGGGATACATCCGTTGCTGTTGCGCGTACGGACAACGACTTGTCACTCAAAGTGGTGGCTTTCGGTTGCCTGGGACTGATCCTGCTGATGGCCGTGCTTCCCAGTATTCCGGGCGACAGCATCATCAGCAAACTGATGATCGGCGTGCTGGTCATTATTTTCGGTTTTTTCTTCGTTACCGTTTCCAGCCGCATTGTCGGCATTATCGGCAGCAGCAACAATCCGATTTCAGGCATGACCATCGCAACGATCATGGGTACTGCACTGGTATTCATCGGCGTGGGCTGGACCGGTAAGGTGTACGAACCGATGGCACTGGTTGTCGGCAGTATGATTTGTATCGCGGCAGCCAATGCCGGTGCTACCTCACAAGATCTGAAGACGGGTTATATTGTCGGGGCAACACCAAAATACCAGCAAATGGCGCTATTTATCGGCGTTATTGTTTCTTCGCTGGTCATTGGTGCAACGGTACTGTTCCTCGACAATCCGACAGCTGATATGCGCGCTGCAGGCATCGAACACGCCATAGGGGAAAAATTCAATGCCCCGCAGGCGACTTTGATGGCAACCCTGATCAAAGGGCTGCTTTCTTTTAACCTCGACTGGCAATTTGTGCTGGTTGGCCTGTTTATTGCGATTACGCTGGAACTCTGCAATGTAAAATCCTTGTCCTTTGCAGTAGGGCTTTACCTGCCGCTGAGCACCACCCTGCCGATCTGGATAGGTGGCGCACTGAAAGGCCTGACCGACTGGATGGCCAAACGAAAAGGGGAAGCGGCAGAAGATTCTGAACTGGGCAAAGGCAGCCTGTTTGCAACCGGCCTGGTGGCTGGCGGCGCCCTGGCAGGTGTAGTGGTGGCATTGCTTCAAGCCTCGGATTCCACCGCAGGCGCACTGGCTTCCATCAGTACCGAAGAGTGGTTTACCCATGCGTTGGGCATCGGTGGATACCATTTCCTGGGTGTCCTGTTCTTTGCGACACTGGCCTTTTTCCTGATTCGGGCTGCCCGAAAAAAATAGTTCTTTAAGTTTTTTTATTAACTTTTAAACATCAACACAATGCGCTATTTGGAACAAATCGAACAAAATGACCTCCACGAATTTGAACTGATGACCGTTGTAAACGAGTACGATGACGAACTGGATTCTGAAGAGGGTTTTGACGACCTGGAAGAAGAGGAATTTGGATTAGATGAGGACTTTGAAGCGGACGAAGACGGTTTTGGTTTGGGTGAAGATGACATGGACGATGATTTCGATCTGGAAGAAGAAGGTGAGGAGGATGATTACGACTTTGAAGAAGAAGAGGCCGAAGATGAATTGTAATTAAAATGGCATGGGCAGAATTTATGGCAACTTAACCTGCAGGCAAAACTGAAGAAATGTAGCAGTGCGTGCTTTGCAGGGTAAGTTCACCATTATTCATTTCAAACATTTGAAACCATGCTCAATTTTGAAGAAATCGAACAAGTTGAAAACCTCGAAGTATCTGAAGAGGAAATGGAAAGTGCAGAAGTATTGGAAGAAGTAGAGGAAACGGAAGAAGAAGACGTGGAAGAGGAAGATGCGTCTTCCGAAGAAGAAGAAAGCGCTGAATAACAGCGCAAGTTCATCCGGATCTTTGGCTGCCTAATGACGCCATGCCACCTTTGTCGTTCTGGCGGAATCCGCCCGATCTACGGCGCATTTCTACAGTTTTTCGTTCGTAGAGTGTACAGATTCCGTCAGAATGACAACAAGGAGCATGGGTGAATATTCGCTGTGAAGGTCTGGAAAAACAGAAGGTGCCATTGCTATAATAATTCGGGATGGACTGACGACTTCGCAACAACAAATTCGCACTTGTTCAAGGACTGACGACTTCGCACTGTCGACTTCGGACTTTATTCACTCGGCACAGCAGGCAACTGCGGCCGCACCACAATCACCGTCCGGCGGTTTTTCTGTCGACCTTCCGCCGTTTCGTTGGATGTGAGCGGGTAAAACTCGCCCCTGCCTACCGGAGTCAATTGATTGGCGTTGGTATTAAACTCTCTGATGAGCAGGCGGGTCAGGTTGGTAGCGCGTTGCAGGCTCCAGTCCCAGGTATCCTTCAAGGTTTTTTCCTTGGG
>JADLCC010000098.1 GCA_020847425.1 Saprospiraceae bacterium | reverse complement strand
CCCTTCGAATTGAATTTTTTTGGCGTTGCGGTTGGATTTTTTCAGGGCTCCGGGGATGTCCTTGCCCAGGCTGGTGAGTGCAATAACCCTGCCGCCGGCGGTAAGCACCTGGCCGTCTTTACCTAGGGCGGTTCCGGCGTGGAAGGCCATGCCGTCTTTCACCTCTTCCAACCCGGTGATGACTTTTCCTTTGGTATAATCGCCCGGATAACCGCCGCTCACCAGGAAAACAGTGGTGGATACACGCTTGTCGGCGCGGATTTTCACGCGGCCGAGGGTGCCTTTGGCGCAGTTTTCGAGCAGGTTGACGAGGTCGTTTTTCAATCGCGGCATCACCACCTCGGTTTCCGGGTCGCCCATGCGGCAATTGTATTCAATCACATAGGGTTCGTTGTTCACCCGGATCAATCCGAAGAAAATGAAGCCTTTGTAGGGAATTTTTTCCTTGCGCAGCCCTTTTACGGTGGGCTGAATGATGCGGGTTTCAACTTTTTCCCACATTTCGGCGTCCACAAAAGGAACAGGGCTCACGGCGCCCATACCTCCGGTGTTCGGGCCGGTATCTTTTTCGCCAATGCGCTTGTAATCCTTGGCTTCGGGCAGTATTTTGTAGGTTTTGCCGTCGGTAAGTACAAAAACGCTGAACTCGATGCCGCTCAGGAATTGCTCCACTACCACTTTTGCGCTGGCATCGCCGAATTTTCCGTTCAGCATTTCCTGGATTTCGGCGATGGCTTCTTCGTGCGTTTGGCAGATCACCACGCCTTTGCCAGCCGCCAGCCCGTCGGCTTTCAATACCACGGGCAGGCTGTGCTTCCGCACGTATTCAATGGCCTGGGGCATATCCTGCTCGGAGAATTCGCGGTAGGCGGCCGTGGGAATGTTGTGCCGCTGCATGAATTTTTTGCTCCAGGCCTTGCTGCCTTCCATCACCGCCCCGGCTTTGGACGGGCCGATGACGGGAATGTGATGGAGCGTTGGGTTTTCCTGAAAATAATCCCAGATGCCGCGCACTAGGGGTTCTTCCGGGCCAACTACTACCATGTCAACCTTGTTTTCGAGCACAAACTTGCCCACAGCATCGAAATCAAGCGGGTTGAGCGCCACATTTTTTCCGTGTGCGGCAGTGCCGGCATTACCCGGTGCGATGAACAGTTGTTCGCAGCGTTTGCTTTGAGCGATTTTCCAGGCCAGGGCATGTTCGCGTCCACCGGAACCGAGTAGGAGAATGTGCATGATGTGGGGGTGATGGGTTTGAATGGTTTGATGTGTTTGAAGGGTTTGAATGGTTTGATGGGTTTGAATGGTTTGATGTGCCGGCGGGCTTGACCGCCGTAGTTTGATGGGTTTGAAAGGTTAACACATCTATCATCTTGTTACCGCTCGTTTTAACGAGTGGTCAGGGATGGCCTGTACATCACATCTATCATATTTACAGAACATCAGCATCTGCAACGCGCAGAAAATGTTGATGTTTTGAAAGAAAAAAGCAAAGGTAAAGTTCGTGGATTTTAAAGGGGCTACATTTTCCATTTTCTGTAGTTTTCCCCGGTGTATGCCTTTTTTCTAACTTTATGGGAATTTTTACTTTAAACCGGACGCTGCAATGAAAAAACTAATCGTACTCTTTCTTGCCATGCTAGGCTTAAATACCATCATTAATGACCTGTATACTTACCTGGGGTATGATATAGCTTATAAAAGCAATGTTATAAAATACGCCGTTGTCATTTTTCTGGCTCTAACGGTTTTTATATTCAAAAAAAGAGAGCAATCAGCAGAAAACTCAAAATAGTCGCAGTTATTACTGCTCCAATGGAGGCTTCTGTTTTGTAAGTTCATGCCAATGGTTTTGCATGAACGGCAAAATTTTATGTTAAAAAGGCTGCTTTTCTGCCGTTTTTCTGCAAAGTTTATTTATTTTGCTGTGCAAATCCTCTTGCATGGAACGCTTGCTTGCTGTGCTTTTTTCCGTCATGCTATTGATAGCCACATCGCCACCGCCTGCGGAGGTAGAGGGTTGCGATTATTCCGGCGGTATTTGTGTAGCAACCAACGTGTCCAATTGCCTCTTTTCTTCCTGTGAAAGTGAAGATAAAGAGCAGGATTCCGGATGTACCATGCCTGTTTGTTGTGTTTCCGGGCCGTACTGTTGCCTGTGTCTGGTTCCGGAACAACCGGAAATATGCTGCCGGCCGGTGTCGGTACAGGAAAAACGGGTAAAACCCGGTGAACATCAGGATTTTTACCCACTGGAAGTGGATCTCGCCATTTGGAAACCACCGGCCCCCTCAAACCCCTCAAACCTCTCAAACCTCTTTTTCACTTCAACAGCAATTTCAACATCATGAAAAATAAAGTATTAGCCGTTACGGCTGCCGTTCTGCTTTCTGCAGGTATCGCATTTGCTTTTGTCAGCACAGGCTCTTCCACTTGTTGCGCGCCTCAGGGCTCCTGCGAGGTGGCGGAGCAAACCTGCTGCGACATGCCTTGCCCTCCGGACGGTTGCCCGCCGAATTGTTGCGAGGAATAATCCGGGCAGCATAGTTGCATAAAACGAAGGAGGCGACGATCGGGATGATCGTCGCCTCCTGTTTTTTTAGCTTGAAGGGTTGTTGCAATCACTGCCCAAACACAAATTGCACAATATTGGCCCCCATTTGCAAAGCCTTGGTGCGCAGCTCTTTGGGGTCGTTGTGCACATCGTCCCAGCCGTCGCCGAGGTCGGTTTCAAAATTGTAGAAGCACACCAGACGGCCCTGATAGATCAGGCCAAAGCCCTGGGCTGGTTTGCCGTCGTGCTCGAAAAGGAGGTGCACCAGAGTAAGGTAAATGTTAAAAAATCCCGCATCATTTGTTTGTTTAAGTTTTGTTAAGTACTTTCGTATCCAGTGTTTGCTTCGAATATATTCTTTATCGTGCGCTCGGAAGCAAAACAGATGTTTCAATTTAATCCTTCCACCCGATTTGCTGAAAGGCAAGTACGCGGTTAATCGCTTCAGAACAGCATTTTTACTTGCAGTATTGATTTTATGTGAAGTTTTGGCAGTCGTGTAATGGCTGACACCCTTTTGTTTATTTCTTAACGCAACCAAATTTTATGAAAAACAGATTATTCACTCCAAAAAGTTCTGACTCTTATTCAGTTAGGCATCTACTCCGCCAAAACCAAACAAAATTTTAAAAAATTTTGTTTGGTTTTGTATTCATG
>JADLCC010000097.1 GCA_020847425.1 Saprospiraceae bacterium | reverse complement strand
CGTCCTGAATCAGGGGCTTGATCCGCACCTGTTTGATGTTGAGCACAATGTCGACTACATCTTCCACGACGCCGCGGATGGTAGCAAACTCGTGGTCTACACCACCAATACGTACGGCACTGATCGCGTAGCCTTCGAGGGAGGAAAGCAAAACGCGGCGCAGTGAGTTGCCGATGGTTTGGCCAAATCCGGGTTCGAGGGGTTTGAATTCAAACGTACCTTCGAAATCGGTGGCTTTCTGAAGCAGGATTTTGTCGGGCTTCTGGAAATTGAGAATACTCATATATGGATGTTGGATGCTGGATAAACGCGAAAATGGTTGGTATCCGGGACCCGAATACCAACCGCTTTCTTGGAAGTTCAATTATTTAGAGTACAACTCTACAATTAACTGTTCGTTGATCTTCTCCGGAATCTGGTCGCGTTGCGGGTAGGCCAGGAATACGCCCTGCATTTTATCCGGGTTCCATTCCAACCAGCCGAACTTGCGTACGTCGTTGTTTTTGGCGCCGGCATGCAGCGTGATCATTTCCATACCTTTCGATTTGCTGCGCACGGCAACGACGTCGCCCGGTTTCAGCGAATAGGAAGGGATATTGACTACTTTACCGTTTACAGTTACGTGGCGGTGGCCAACCAACTGCCGGGCGCCCCGGCGGGTGGGGGAAATACCAAGGCGGTACACCGTATTGTCCAAGCGGGCTTCCAACAACTGGAGCAGGATTTCACCGGTTACACCATGGCGACGCGTAGCGTTGACGAAGGTGCGGCGGAACTGACGTTCCAAAACGCCGTAGGTGTATTTTGCTTTTTGTTTTTCCGACAACTGGTGGGAATAGTCGGAAGCAGCTTTCTTTTTGCGCGTCTGACCATGCTGGCCGGGCGGGTATTTGCGGCGTTCAAAATATTTGTCGTAGCCGTAAATTGCTTCGCCAAAAGAGCGGGCTTTTTTGGTGGTTGGTCCAGTATAACGAGCCATATTATATAAATGTGGTCAATTTTTGAATGTGGTCAATTTTCAAACGTGATCGAAGTATTCTCCATGTGGTCAATTCATTCAATGCTGCCAAACAATAGGCCACATTGACCCCAGTTGAACATTGATCACATTTAATCTTATACCCGGCGACGTTTGGGAGGGCGGCAGCCGTTGTGCGGCAACGGCGTCACGTCGTTGATAATGGTCACTTTAATACCCGATTGGTCGATAGCGCGAATAGCGGCTTCGCGGCCGGAGCCGGGGCCTTTTACAAACACCTCAGCGGAGCGGATACCGGCCTCGAACGCTACTTTAGCAGCATCGTTGGCAGACACCTGAGCCGCATACGGCGTGTTTTTCTTCGAACCACGGAATCCGGATTTACCGGCAGTCGACCAGGACACCACTTCACCTTGCTTATTCGTGATGGAGATGATGATGTTATTAAAGCTGGCCTGAATGTACACAAGACCTTCTGGCGTAACTTTTACCTTACGCTTGACCACCTTTTTTGCAGCTCCTTTAGCCATTGTAACAGAATGTAATGTTGTTTGATAGTAATCCTGTATGCAGATGTTGTTCCGTTATGCCGCAGGCAAAAAATACCTGCTGGATTCCGGCAGCTGCTCAGGGATTATTTCGTTGCTTTTTTCTTGTTTGCTACCGTCTTACGTTTTCCTTTACGGGTACGGGCATTGGTACGGGTACGCTGACCGCGCAGCGGCAATCCTTTACGGTGACGCAGGCCGCGGTAACATCCAATATCCATCAAACGTTTGATGTTCAATTGAACTTCGGAGCGCAGTTGACCTTCCGTTTTGTATTCATCAGCGATGATGCGGGAGATCGCTTTGATATTTTCGTCCGTCCAATTTTCTACCTTGGTGCTTTCGTCGATCTCGGCTTTAGACAAAATCGCCTTGGCCGTGGAAGACCCGACGCCATAGATATACGTCAGTCCGATGACACCTCTTTTGTTACGGGGCAGGTCAACACCAGCAATACGAGCCATATTATGTAATGTGTTTGAAGTTTGGCGTTTAAAACTTGAGCGGGTAGTTCCAAACGAACAACTGCTCAGCCGTCAAACGCTGATTGTTTTATCCTTGACGTTGTTTAAACTTCGGATTCTTCTTGTTGATTACATACAGTTTGCCTTTCCGGCGCACGATCTTGCAATCCACAGAGCGTTTCTTAATAGATGGTCTAACTTTCATGTCGGCTAACTTTTCAATGAGAAAAAGTCGAACGATAATATTTGATAATCAATACGTTGTAACTTATTTATATCGATAAATGATGCGGCCACGAGTCAAATCGTAAGGCGACATTTCTACGGATACTTTGTCTCCCGGCAGGATACGAATGTAGTGCATCCGCATTTTACCGGAAATGGTGGCCAGAATAATATGTCCGTTTTCCAGGCGTACTTTAAAGTTTGCGTTGGAAAGCGCTTCTGTAACCACGCCATCTTGTTTAATCAGGTCCTCTTTTGCCATAAAATAGCCCCCTAAAATTTCGGGCTGCAAAGTTCTAACTTTTCGGTGAAACTTCTTTCAACGAAGGGTTATTTTTTATTTCATCCAGAATAAACTGGTGATTAGATAAAACATCTGCTTTTCCTTTGCGCACCGCCACCGAGTGTTCGTAGTGGGCGCTGGGTTTGCGATCTCTGGTATGGATGGTCCAGCCATCATTGTTTTGGTACACTTCCTTTACCCCGAGGTTAATCATGGGTTCAATCGCGAGTACCAATCCGTCTTGCAACAGCGGGCCTTTGCCCCGTTTACCATAATTGGGCACTTCCGGGTCTTCGTGGAGTGAACGTCCGATGCCGTGTCCAACCAGTTCACGTACCACCCCATACGAATGTTCGCGCTCGCAGTAGTGTTGGATAGCAAAAGAAATATCGCCGATTCGTTTACCCGCTACCGCTTGTTCGATGCCTTTGTACAAAGAGGCATACGTGACCCGCAGCAGTTCCATCACCGGCTCTTCTACATTAGCCATCGCAAACGTAAACGCTGCATCGCCAAAAAAGCCGTTTAGTTCCACCCCGCAATCCACCGAAACAACATCTTCTTCCCGAAATTCCCGGTTACCCGGAATGCCATGGACTACGATATCGTTGTAGGACACACAGAGCGAGGCCGGAAAACCATGGTAGCCTTTAAATGCCGGACGTCCGTGGTGATCGCGGATAAACTCTTCCGCCGCCTTGTCAATCTGCACCCCGGTAACACCGGGTTTCAGCATGCCGGCTACTAGTGCCAGCGTTTTTGATACCACAAGGTTGGCCTCCCGCATCAACTCGATTTCCGCATCGGTTTTGTAGAAAAGGTGTTTCCCTTCCGTACTGCTGCTAAAGAGACCTGACATTGAAGTAGCGTATTTTATTGCGGTTGGCCAATCTGGATGCCCTGGGCATTGCGGCCCTGGATGCGACCGGATTTGATCAGACCGTCGTATTTCTTCGTAAGCAAATAACTTTCAATAACCTGCAGTGTATCCAGGGCAACACCGACCATGATGAGCAGTGTGGTGCCGCCAAAGAACAGTGCGAACTGTTGGTTGACGCCCATGGTTGCTGCAATGGAAGGCATAATGCCGATCAGGCCCAGGAAGAACGCGCCGGGCAAGGTGATGCGGGTCATGATGTTGTCGATATAAGAAGCCGTTGCTTCACCGGGCTTAATCCCCGGAATAAATGCGTTGTTGCGTTTCAGATACTCCGCGTAGTTCGTTGGGTTGATCATCAGGGCCGTGTAAACATATGTAAACACGACGATGAGGATGAAAAACACCACGTTATAGCCCAAGGAGTATATGTCGTTGAACAGATGGATGCGGCCAGAGGTTTGTCCAGCATCGCCAGAAAGGTACTGGAAGGCGGTGGCCGGAAGGAACATCAAAGCCTGAGCAAAGATAATCGGCATAACACCGGCCGAGTTTACCTTCAGCGGCAGATAGTCGCGGGCGCTGGATTGTGGCAGAGAGCCTCCCGAACGGCCAACCATCCGTTTGGCATACTGGATTGGAATACGGCGTACACCTTGGATAACCAATACCGTGGCCAATACAATGATGAAAAAGAAGGCCAGTTCGATAAAGAACAACAGCGGGTGGCCGTCGCCAAACAATTTTTGAAACTCAAAGACGAAGGCCTGCGGGAGGCGGGCGATAATACCCACCTGGATGATCAGGGAGACGCCATTGCCAATGCCCCGGTCTGTGATCCGTTCGCCAAGCCACATGCTGAAGATGGTACCTGCAGTCAGGATGACAATGTTCTAGAACCAGAACAAGCCTTCCGGGATATTGGGAGAAATAGCGCCTGGCGTGCTGGCAATCAACTGAAGGTAACCGCCGCCCTGCACTAAGGTAATGGCAACCGTGAGCAAGCGGGTAATTTGGTTGAGGCGTTTGCGGCCACTTTCGCCTTCGCGGGTTTGCAGGCGCTGAAAATAAGGCACCGCAAAACCAAGCAACTGCACGATAATGGATGCCGTGATATAGGGCATTACCCCGAGAGCCAAAACGGCGGCATTGTTAAAAGCGCCACCGGTGAAGACGTTGATCAGGTTGAGCAAGTCATTGGCACCACGATTCTGGCTGGCTTTGTCCAACGCAGCGGGTACTACACCAGGGAGTACAATGAACGTACCGACGCGATAAACCAACAGCAACAGCAGCGTGTACGTAATTCGATCGCGGAGTTCTTTAATACTCCAGATATTTTTGATTACTGTAAACAGTTTCATTACGTCGGTCAGATTTTAGACGAGTTCAACAGTTCCACCCAGCGCCTCGATCGCTGCTTTTGCAGAAGCCGAAATTGCATGAACGGTAATGTTCACTTTTGCGGTCAGTTTGCCATTGCCCAGTACCTTGATACGGGCCGACTGGGCTGCCACGCCGGCATCCGTCAGTGCTTGTACGTCAAAGGTAGATATACCGGTTTTCTTTACCAGTTTTTCCAATTCTGCCAAGTTCAGCGGCACGTATTCTACCCGGTTGATGTTCTGGAAACCACGTTTGGGCAGACGGCGTTGCATAGGCGTCTGACCACCTTCAAAGTTGCGTTTCAGGCGCGAACCACTGCGTGATTTGTCGCCTTTGTGACCGCGCGTAGAAGTGCCACCGTGTCCCGAACCTGTGCCGCGACCGATGCGTTTACGCGATTTGACAGAACCCTTGGCCGGACGAAGATTATTGAGTTCCATGATATTTTTTTTCAATGACGTTTGCGAATTAGGCGTTGTTAACCTGGATAAGATGCGATACTACACGAATCATACCCTGAATCTGCGGGGTATTTTCATGCTCCACAGTTTGGTGCATCTTGCTGAATCCAAGTGCCGTAAGCGTGTTTTTCTGGCGTTTTGTCTTGTCGATCGGACTCTTCACCAGGGTGATTTTTACCTTGCTCATTTTTCTTTGCTGTTAGAAGGTTCGGGCTATTGAGTTGGAAGGTTGGAAGGTTAGAAAGTTAGAAGGTTAGAGTGTCGGAAGGTTGGTACGTGAACATTGAAGCCGGTGAATATCTTGAAAAAACCAACAATTCACGACCTGTATTAAACTTACGAACTCTTCAACTAGTAAACCCTTTAACTATTTAACCCGGTAACGATCAAACGTTCAAACCTGAATTATCCATTAAACAATTTTTCCAACGTAATACCACGCTGACGGGCTACTTCTGCGGGGCTACGCAGGCTGGCCAGTGCCGCCAACGTGGCTTTCACCACGTTGTGCGGGTTGGAGGAGCCCTGGGATTTAGCCAGTACGTCCATTACACCTGCCATTTCCAGCACGGCGCGCATAGCACCGCCGGCAATTACGCCGGTACCGTGAGCAGCCGGTTTGATCAGCACGCGGCCGGCATCAAACTTGCCATGTGCTTCGTGCGGGATGGTGCCGTTCAGCAGGGGTACGCGGATCAGGTTCTTCTCGGCATCTTTAACAGCTTTGCCGATTGCCTCCGACACCTCGCGGGCTTTGCCCAGGCCTTGTCCGATGGTACCTTTGCCGTCGCCTACGACCACTACCGCCGCGAAACTAAAGGTACGACCACCTTTGGTTACCTTGGCCACGCGGTTGAGCGAAACGAGTTTTTCTTTCAACTCAGACGTTTCGGCGCTTTTTACTTTATCCGAATCTTGTTTTGCCATTTTGCAAACAATAATTGTTGAGCGTTATTGAATTCCCGGTTTTAGGCCAGGAAAGAATGGAGATCCATTCTGGTGTCAGGTTAAAACTGGAGTCCGCCTTCGCGAGCTCCTTCGGCCAGAGATTTGACCCGGCCGTGGTACAGATACCCACCCCGGTCAAACACTACTTTTTCAATACCGGCGGCGCGGGCTTTTTCAGCGATCAATTGACCTACTGCTTTGGCTTGTTCCGATTTGGTACCTGCCGTAGCCGTTTCGCGGGAATCGGCAGCGGCCAGGGTGTGGCCCGTCAGGTCGTCGATCAACTGGCAGTAGATGGACGTATTCGAGCGAAAAACACTCAGACGAGGCCGCTCCGCTGTGCCGTTCACCTTTTTGCGAACGCGCATATGGATACGCTGGCGGCTCTGTTTTTTTGTACGTTTCATTTTTCTATCTATTGAGGCTTCGATTTCCGACCGAAGCCTGTCTGATTTAAGTAAGCGTAAAGTGATGTAGCAGTGCCCGCTGTAAAGACGAAAGCCAGAAACAGGAGCAAGAGTTGCCAATCAGGGCCAGGCTTATTTCTTGGAGCCGGCAGTTTTACCTGCTTTGCGCCGGAGGATTTCACCTTTGTAGATGATACCTTTTCCTTTGTAGGGCTCTGGTTTGCGGAAGGAACGAATCTTGGCACAAACCTGTCCGAGCAGTTCTTTGTCGATGCCTTCCAGGCGGATATACGGCGGCGAGCCTTTTTCCATACCGGTCGTCACTTTGATTTCAGACGGAATGTAAAAAATAACCGGGTGCGAATAGCCGATGCTGAAGGTCACCAGGTTGCCCTGGCTTTCAACCCGGAAACCTACACCGATCACCTCCATTTCACGGGTATAGCCTTGGCTTACGCCCAAAACCATGTTGTTCAGGAGTGCGCGGTACAGACCGTGCAACGCGCGGTGGCGTTTCTGGTCGGTCGGGCGGGCTACGGAAACCGTACCATCTTCCACCGACACTTTGATATCGGGGTCAACTTTTTGCGTCAACGCGCCTTTCGGGCCTTTTACCGTAACCGTGTTGTCAGAGGCTACCGAAACATCTACTTTTTCGGGTAGCGATATCGGCATTTTACCAATCCGTGACATATGCGTTCGAAATTTGAATTTTTAAGTTTAAAGTCTTGGACAATTGATCGGCGGGAATGTTGCTGGAGGTATAGTACCTGAAGCGCTTTTCCTTCCGGGAGAAAGCAAGACTTTTAATATACGTAGCAGAGCAATTCACCGCCAACGTTGTGTTCGCGGGCTTGCTTGTCGGTCATTACACCTTTGGAAGTGGATACGATCATCATACCCAGGCCGTTGATAATCCGGGGAATATCGGTGGCTCCCGAGAACCGGCGTAAGCCGGGACGGCTTACACGCACCAATTCGCGAATGACCGGTTTTTTGGTAACCGGGTCGTATTTCAACGCGATTTTGATGACGCCTTGCTTGAAAACGGCGCTGGTATCGTCGAAGGTGTACTTCAAGATAAAGCCTTGATCGTACAGGATTTCGGTCATGCGCTTTTTCAGCTTCGAAGCCGGAATTTCAACGATGCGATGGCCCGCCAGCTGTGCATTGCGGATACGGGTCAAAAAATCTGCTATCGGATCGGTGACGTGCATTATATGTAGAATTGATAATTGTAAATTGATTTTTGCTTATTGTAGTGTTGTAAACATCTGACTAAGAATAATTTACAACCACGAACAAACAACTTTGAGTTTACCAGGATGCTTTGGTGATGCCTGGGATTTTTCCGTCCAAAGCCATTTTGCGGAACATAACCCGGCAGATGCCGAATTTACGCATGTAACCTTTGGGGCGGCCGGTGAGCAGGCAGCGGTTGTGAGCGCGTACCGGGCTTGCATTGCGCGGGAGTTTGTCGAGCGCATCATAGTCGCCAGCCTCTTTCAGTTTTTTGCGAAGTTCGGCATATTTGGCAACCATACGGGCGCGCTTATTCTCGCGGGCGATAACGGATTTCTTAGCCATTGTATCTTATCTTCTTGTTGTGTGGTTTGGTTTTCAGCAGCCGGTGTAGGCCGGCGGCGAAATCCGAAACTTATTTTTTGAACGGCATTCCGATTTCTTTGAGCAAAGCATACGCTTCTGCGTCGGTACCGGCATTGGTGACGAAGGTGATGTCCATACCCATGATCTTGTTCACCTTGTCGATGTCGATCTCCGGAAAGACGATCTGCTCGGTGATCCCCATGGTATAGTTGCCCCGGCCATCGAAGGATTTGTCATTGATGCCGCGAAAGTCACGGACGCGGGGCAAGGAGATCGAGATGAGGCGGTCCAGGAATTCATACATCCGTTCGCCGCGCAGGGTTACGCGCACACCGATAGGCATGCCTTCGCGGAGTTTAAAGTTCGAGACGGAGGTACGGGCTTTTGTAGAAACTGCTTTCTGACCGGTGATGGTGGTCAGTTCCGTAGCGGCATTGTCTACCAGTTTTTTATCGCCGGTAGCTTCGCCTACGCCTTGGTTGATGCAGATTTTCTGCAATTTCGGCACCTGCATGATGCTGGAGTAGCCAAACTGCTCCATGAGCGCCGGGACTACTGCTTTTTGATATTTCTCTTTGAGACGTGGTACGTATTTCATCACTTGATGATATTACCGGATTTTTTAGAATAGCGCACCCATTCACCGTTTTCTTCGCGGCGGCCGACGCGGGTCGCTTCGCCTGATTTCGGATCAATGAGGGCCAGATTGGACACATGAATCGGAGCGGGCATATCAACGATACCGCCTTCCTGCTCTTGCGTGGCTTTCATGTGTTTTTTTACGATATTGATACCTTCGACAATGGCGCGCATTTTAGAAGGAATGACCTGGGTCACTTCGCCGGTCTTGCCTTTGTCATCCCCGGCGATCACCATGACTGTATCACCCTTGCGGATGTGCAGTTTGGGTTGGTGACGTTTAGTTTGTTGCATGGTAGCCATGTTATGTTAATATGATAATGGGATAATTTGATAATGAGATACTTAGACACTGGTTAAATTACCGCATTGGCCCATTATCGAAATTTGCAAATTCGGTTACAGCACCTCTGGTGCCAGCGAAACGATACGCATGTAATCTTTGTCGCGCAGTTCGCGGGCAACCGGACCGAAGATACGCGTTCCGCGCGGTTCGTCGGCCGCATTGAGCAGCACCACAGCGTTGTCGTCGAACCGGATATAAGAACCGTCCTTGCGGCGGATTTCTTTGCGGGTGCGAACAATAACGGCTTTCGACACAGTACCCTTTTTGAGGCCGCCGGGTGTGGCATCTTTTACGGTGACGACAATTTTGTCGCCGACACCGGCGTAGCGCTGACGTGTGCTTCCCAGCACACGAATGCAGAGTACCTCCTTGGCGCCGGAGTTGTCAGCCACATTTAAACGAGACTCTTGCTGAATCATGACTTAAAATATGTTTAGAAAAGAGTAGACAGGTGTAAGTTGTTTAGATGAAGGATAAGCATCCGGAGCATCTAAGCCTTTTCAGCCGTTCCAATCTTATTTTGCTCTTTCGAGGATTTCCACCAGGCGCCAGCGTTTCTTTTTGCTGAGCGGGCGGGTTTCCATGATGCGCACTTTGTCGCCGATTTTGCAGGTGTTTTCTTCGTCGTGTGCAAAGAATTTTTTGCTACGCTTCACGAACTTCCCGTAAATCGGGTGCATCAGGCGGCGTTCAACTTGAACCGCTATCGTTTTATCCATTTTATTGGATACTACAACACCTGATTTTTGCTTCCGAAGATTTCTAACTTCCATTATATTTTGAATATGGTATTGTACCGAATTAACGTTGGCGACGGCGGCGAGCCCGAATTTTGCTGCGCAGGGCCAATTGGTCCGGCGTCATTTCAGCCATTTCCCGCCGGCGAACTTCCGTATGCAGGCGTGCAATATTGCGACGCAAGTCGCGAATTTCCATTGGATTGGCCAGGCCTTTGACCGCATGGTCAAATTTCATTTGCTGATAGTCATTCTCCATGCTGGTAATTTCGGCCAGCAGTTCAGCAATTTCTTTGGTGCCCAGATCCTGAGTTTCCTTTGCCATTTTATAATGTTTATGAAGGTTAATAAGGTTGATAGTCTTAGTTTGTAAAAAATTGAGTTACCAACTTTATCCACCTAAAATTTATCCTTCGAAGTCATACCGGGTTACTGCTTTGCACAAAACCGGCAGTTTTTGAGCGGCTTTTTGAAGCGATTCGTGTGCCAGTTGTTCACTGACCCCTTCTATTTCGAACAAAATACGGCCGGGTTGTACCTCGCACACATAGTGATCAACGGCACCTTTACCCTTACCCATCCGCACTTCAGCAGGCTTGGAGGTAATCGGTTTGTCCGGGAAAATCCGGATCCATACCTTGCCTTCACGCTTCATGTTACGGGTAAGTGCGATACGAGCCGCTTCGATCTGGCGGCTGGTGATGCGCGAGAATTCCAGGGATTTGAGTGCAAAGGAACCAAAGGAAATGGAACTGCCTTTGTGCGCTAAGCCCTGGTTTCGACCTTTATGTTGCTTCCGATATTTCGTACGTTTTGGCTGAAGCATCGTATGAATTATTTAAATTCCTGTCAATCAATGTTTTATACTACAAAT
>JADLCC010000096.1 GCA_020847425.1 Saprospiraceae bacterium | reverse complement strand
GTCGACCTCAACTTGTCCTATGGCCTGAGTGACCGCTTCCAGCTGAATGCAGCCATTCCGTGGGTGCATAACGAACGCTCGCAGGTGCTGCGCACGAGCACCGTTCCAAAGGATACCTTCCGCTACAGTGTATATGCAAAAGGCCTGGGTGATATTCGTTTGAGCGGCAACTACTGGCTTTTTAACCCCAATACTTCCCATAAAGGCAACCTGATGCTGGGCCTCGGGGTGAAACTGAACACCGGCAGTTATTCTGAAACGGACGATGCGCCACAAGCGGACGGCTCGGTGAAAAATGTCGTCATGGACCAGGCCATCCAGCCCGGCGATGGCGGTATAGGCATTTCCCTAGAGTTACAGGGCTTCAAACAATTGTACAAAAGCCTGTACGGTTTTGTGAATGGCTACTACCTG
The DNA here is from genome assembly GCA_020847425.1 of Saprospiraceae bacterium. GTDB lineage: Bacteria > Bacteroidota > Bacteroidia > Chitinophagales > Saprospiraceae > M3007. The sequence goes on along the minus strand of JADLCC010000096.1, from coordinate 2,723 downwards.
TTCAATCCGAAGGAAAACAACGGCTCATTTAAGTCGGCTGCCAAAGCGGGTTTGGAAGGCTACGAATTGTACGCCTGCCCCGACCAGTATTTTCTCCGCGGCGGTTTCATGGCTGCGATCGGAAAAGCCAAAAACCTGAACCTGTCCCTGGCAGGCCGATGGGAGGGTATCCCGGCGTATGATGCATTCGGCGGCCAGGTGGCTTATCGCCGTCCGGGTTATGTTGTAGCTGTGGAACCCGGTGTTTCTTTCCGTACTGGTAAACATAATTTCAGCCTGCTGGTGCCGTTCAACTTTATCAGAAACCGCATTCAAAGCGCTGCCGATATCGCGAGCCAGAAACTGCAAAATGCAGCCGATCCTGCCAACCCGGTGCATGTGCAGGGAGATGCCGCTTTTGCGGATTATTCCCTCAATTTCAGTTATACGTACCGGATTGGGAAATTGTTTCATAAAAGCAAATGAGTTATGAGGGATGAGTTATGAGTTATTTGTGTTTCAGACTGGAATAGAGAAAGACCGTAACAACCATTTCTCCTATTCCGGCCTGAAACACAAACAGCTCATAACTCATAACTCATAACTCATCCCTCATAACTCATCCCTCATTCCTAGTGCAAAAACACCCCATCCACCATCGCCAATCCCCGCCCGAAAGCCGAGCGGTCGAGTTGCAGATTAGCCTGCACATCATCAAAAAAGAACACCAGGTTTTCGGTGGCCATATTGCCGGTGAGTTCGTCTTTGGCCATCGGGCAGCCGCCGAAACCCCTTAGCGCACCGTCGTAGCGCCGGCAGCCGTTGCGCCAGGCGGCCTCTATTTTTTCGCGCCAGTTGTGGGGCTGCGTGTGCAAGTGCGCCCCGAATTCAATATCCGGGTAAGCCGGAATCAGGTTGCCGAACAGGTAAGAAATGTTTTGCGGATTGGAACAGCCGATGGTATCCGAAAGGGAAAATATACGGATGCCGTAGGGTACCAGCACATCCACCCAGCGGTGCACGATTTCTACGTTCCAGGGGTCGCCATAGGGGTTTCCAAAACCCATGGAGATATAAAGTACCAGTTGTTTGCCGTGTTTTTCACACAGTTCCTGGATAGCCTTGGTGCGCTCCACACTTTCGGCGATGGTAGCGTTGGTGTTGCGCAACTGGAACGTTTCACTGATACTGAAGGGATAACCCAGGTACTGGATTTCAGGATGCTGACAGGCGTCTGCTGCGCCGCGTTCGTTGGCAACAATCGCTAAAAGTTTCGTAGTGGTGCTGGAAAGGTCTAATTTTGCGAGCACTTCCGCTGTGTCGCGCATTTGTGGAATCGCTTTCGGACTCACAAACGAACCGAAATCGATCGAATCGAAGCCGACGCGCAAGAGTTGATTGATGTACGCTGCTTTGGTATCGGTTTCAATAAAACGGGCGATACCCTGCATCGCATCGCGCGGGCATTCGATCAGTTTGGTTGGGTGAGCAGCAGCGGACGATTGTTCGATTCGGGATGGCAATTTGAAAAATGTTTGGTGTTATGCTAAACAAATTTGGCCCCTCAAAGTTAGGGACATATTTGTGTTTTGGTGTTTTGGTGTTTTGGTGTTTTAGTGTTTTGGTGTGCATTGCCCTGAATCTTGTTTGTATCTTGAGCGAAGTGCCACTCACAACTCACTATTCACAACTCACTATTCACAACTCACATAATACATATCAACCAAGCCAAGAGTTGCCAGCCCAAAACACTAAAACACCAAAACACCAAAACACATAAAAAATTATGAAAAATAAAGGTCTATTACTGTTGCTCGGTTTTGTACTTTTTGTGCTGGGCATCACGGCAATTATTATGAGCCTGGTGGGCGTGCGCTGGGTATTTTTGGGCTGGATGGAGTGGGGCGGCGCCCTGGTGGCATTCGTGCTCAAGATCATTATGTCTATAGCCGGCGTGTTGCTGATTGTGTTCGCCCGTACCGATTGGGAGCAGGAAAGGAAGGAGAGCAGCGAACCATAGGCGCGATTCGCTGCAAAGCAGTACCTTCGCCTCCCTGATATGGAAGTTAAAAGTGCAGAATTTGTTGCCAGTTACCCGAAAGTAGTCGCCTGTCCCAAAGACGGTCGCCCGGAATTCGCGTTTATAGGCCGCTCCAACGTGGGCAAGTCATCCCTTATTAATATGCTGACCCACAAGGGTTTAGCCAAGGTTTCGGGGACGCCGGGCAAAACGCGGCTCCTCAATTTTTTCCTCATAAATCAGTCCTGGTACCTGGTCGATTTACCGGGCTATGGCTATGCACGGGTCTCCAAATCCGAGCAGCGCAACCTGCAGGGCATGATCAGCAGTTATTTCCAGTACCGGGAAGAATTGATCAATGCTTTCGTATTGATCGATTCCACTATCGCACCCACCAAAATCGACCTGGATTTTATCAATGGCCTGGGTGAACTGGCCGTCCCTTTTGTCATCGTATTTACCAAAACGGATCGGATCGGCAAGGATACGCTGGACCGGAATATCGCTGCGTTTATGGGGAAATTGTCCGAAACCTGGGAAACCCTGCCGACTTATTTCATTAGTTCCGCAGAAAAAAGGATTGGTAGAACTGAATTGCTGGAATACATCGCCAAGTGGTCGAAACCTAGTAAACAATGAAAAAAGAAGTCACCATATACCCCCGCATCATCGAGCGTATTGAAGACTGGCCGATATACCGGTTGAGCAAGGACCGTTCGGAGTT
>JADLCC010000095.1 GCA_020847425.1 Saprospiraceae bacterium | reverse complement strand
ATTGGCTCCGGCTGTACATCAAACAGTTGAAAAATATACTCGGAGTTTTTTGTTGTTTGCGGTGGTGTCTCTATCCGTACATCGGGTGGATATGGCGGCGTTTCAGGCGCTTTCACGATTTCCGAAACAGTTTCCGCATTGTTGATGGGTATCAAATGTGGTGGCTGCGCGGGTTTGTCTTCCGGCTTCCCGCACAGAAATTCTTTACCAGATTCCGTTATGGCGAGCCATTCGCCATGGGCCATGCTTTCCCGAAATGCCACTGCCACGAGTTTTTCCTTCGTTTTTTGGGCTGCGCGAAACTGCTCGAAATGGTCTTTGTCGGGTTCGTTGAACCAGTTGTATGTGCCGGAGTGGATGCGTTTCAGTTGCAGGTTATACAGGTCATATTTGTTGCCAGTCGACATTCGGTAGAAGCCGCTTTGGAAACGGGTGCGGTAATCGTAGCGGAATTCGGTTTTTTGCGGCGCCGACAAGGAGATGAAGCCGATTTTTTTGATCCGTTTGTCGCTGCCCAGCAAAACGTTGGGGTTGGGCGTAAAATCCAGGAATATATAATCAGCCGGGAGCAAGGTCTTGCCGTTGAAATCGATGGCCATTTGCAGAGGCTCTTCTTTATCATTTGCAGCAGCCAGTTCAATGATAAGCGGGTGATTATCACTGTAATAAATGACCCGTCGCGATCCTTCCGGGCGTATGATCCTACCGTCGTCTCGAATCAGAAACTGATATCTGTTTTCCGTGAAGACCGCCGAGATATAACGCTCGGAGTGCCTGTCGGGGATGTTTTTACCATAGTTTTCTTCAACCGAGGAGAGGTTTGAAAAATCATACTGCGCCGGCAGTATTCCTTCCCCTTTTGCTGAAATCATACTGCTTTTGTTCACTGTATAATCATGCACCCGATAAACTTGGCCAAATTGAATTATTTTATGATGCGCAACCGGGATCACTACATTCCCGTTTTTATCGTACACGCCCATGCCACCGTAAGCATATTTTTCGTCGCGTTTTTCTACGATAAAATGGCCCGGCAATCCATGATTGATACGGGTAAACTCATAAGGAATGATCGTTTCTCCTTTTGAATTGATCATGCCCTGCCGGTTCAGGCCTTTAGATAAAATGGTCAGCGAACCATCTGTCCACATGCCCGATTCCGGGTCGGCGGGGTACACCAACGTTCCATCCAGTTTGTAAAACCTCTTTTTGTAGTCGACGCCGAATACCCCGAAACAAGTATTGTCGATATCGATCTGATTTATTTCCAGTCCGGCGATTTTGTACAGTACGGTTCCCTTTGCATTGTAAAACTCCAATATACTGTCGCCGTCGATTCTGCCTGCCAGCAACCCGGGCGAGATGGCACGTACATACTGAAACTTTTCAGGCACAACGACTTTTCCGCGTGTATTCACCATGCCCCAGGTATTGCGCTGCGCCTTATTTTTGGTCACCAGCGCATAACCGTGCCAGCTGTCGAAAGGACTCAGACCAGGTATGATTTGTTCGTACATCAGCGGAATCCTGACGTTGCCCTTTTCGTCGATGGCGCCCATCTTGCCATCTTTTTTTACCACCATAATGGTATCGAAATTGGGTTGCACCTCTTCGTAAATGGCCGGCACGATGTGGTTCCATTCCCGATCCCGCCAGCCCCATTTTTCGGTGGCAGGGTCTTGAAAACGGGATTGGGCGGCGAGCCCGGATGCGCACAGACAAACGAACAAGATGAAAGTATAAATCTTCATAAACGGCTGATTTTTAAGTTCATATGTTTTATTGTTGAGCGCTACATGAAGTTTGGCGCTCCGAGAAATCATTCCAGTCTAAATTTCACCGGCATCTGATATTGCACCCTTACCGGTTTCCCGTTTTTCTTTCCAGGTATCCATTTGGGCATGACCTCCACGAGTCGTTTGGCTTCCTGTCCACAGCCGCCGCCGATGTCGCGCACGATGCTGATGTCGCTGATACTACCGTCTCTTTCGATGACAAATTTGAGCACCGTCATGCCCTGAATGCCGTTTTCGGCAGCCAGGCGTGGGTATTTGAGGTTGCGGCCTATGTATTGATTCAGGGAATCATTGCCGCCGGGGAATTCGGGCGCCTGTTGCACGTCGAACATTTGAAAAACCTGTTCGGCCTCATCCACTTCCATCGGCGGCGGTGGGGGCGGGGCTTCTTCTACGGCGATGGGCATTTCTTCCATAATGACCTCTTCCACTGGTTCGGCAGGTTTTGCTGGAGGAGGCGGCGCGGGCTTTTTTTCCGGTTCTTTCAAAAGGAATTCTTTGCCCGATTCGGTAATGGCGAGCCATTCGCCATAGACCATGCCTTGCCGGAACGCGACGGCCGCGAGTTTTTCCTTTGTTTTTTTAGCGGCGCGAAACTGCTCGAACTGGTCTCTGTTGGGTTCGTTGAACCAGTTGTACGTGCCGGAGTGTACGCGTTTCAGTTGCGGGTTATACAGGTCGTATGTTCTTCCGGTCGCCATCCGGTAATAGCCGTTGGAGAAGCGGGTTCGATAATCGTATACAAATTCGGTTTTTTGGGGCGCTGCCAGCGAGATGAACCCAATTTGTTGGGTTGCCTGCTTGCTGCCCAGCAAAACCCCTGGGTTGGGCGTAAAATCCAGGTACATGTATTCCGCCGGCAACAGTACTTTTCCTTTAAAGTCGATGGCCATTTTTTGGGGCATTTGTTTGTCGTCCGGCGGAATCAGGTCGACAATGAGCGGGTGAATTTCACTGTGATAGGTCACGCGTTGCGAGCCTTCCGGGCGAATGATCGTACCGTCGTTGCGGATCAGGAATTGCTGCCTGTTTTCCATATTGGTCGCTGAAATGTAGCGCCCGGGTTGGCTATTGGGAATATTTTTTCCGTAGTCGCCTTCGTAGATGAAGACACTTGAAAAATGATATTGTGCCGGCAAAATCTCCGTTCCCTTTGCCGAGTAGATGCCGTTTTTATCGGCGCTCAGGTCGTGCACGCGGTACACCTCGCCAAAAGGGACGATAGACAGGTGCGCTACCGGAATCAGCACTTTCCCGTTTTTGTCGTACACGCCCATGCCGCCGTAGGCATATTTTTCGTCGCGTTTTTCCACGATAAAATGCCCCTTTAAGCCATTTTTAATGCCCGAAAACTCAAAAGGAAGGACAGTTTCTCCTTTTGAATTGACCATACCCCATTGGTTGTCTTTCCGTAAAATGGTGCGTTCTCCGTCTGTCCACATACCCGATTTCGGGTCGGCGGGATACACCAACGTTCCATCCAGTTTGTAAAACCTCGTTTGGTGGTCGATGCCATCTACGCCGAAGCAGGTATTGTCGATGTCGATCGGCTCTATCTTTTTACCGGCGATTTTGTACAGCAGTTTTCCCTTCAAATTGTGGAACTGCAACATGCTGTCGCCGTCGACTCTGCCCACCAGCAGCGTGGGGGTGATGGCGCGCACGTATTGAAATTTTTCGGGCAAAATAACTTTGCCGTATGAATCCACCATGCCCCAGGTATTGCGCTGCGCGTTGTTTTTGGTCACGGCTGCATAACCGAACTGGCTGGGAAAGGGCGACAGGTTCGGCATGATTTGTTCATAAATGAGCGGAATCCTGTAGTTGCCCTTGATGTCGAGCGCAGCCATTTTACCGTCTTTTTTTACTGCAATAATGGTGTCGAAATATGGCTGCACCTCGTCGTAAATGGCCGGAATCAAAACGTTCCATTCATTATCCCGGAAGCCCCATTTGCCGGTATCGGGATCCTGAAAACGCAATTGAGCCGACAAACTGAAAGCCGACAAACAAAGAAGAAAAAATGGGAAGATTTTTTTCATAAGTGCCTGGTTAGCAAGGTTATAGTTTTAGGATAAGTTTTGCCTGGACATGTTGTTCATCTGAAACACGAATGATCAATGCCCTCGTTGTTGCCCTATCAAGATACGGAAAATCCGGCAACATCCGGGTAACTTTTCGCTCGTTTTTTTCTAAAAAAAACGTGTTTAACATGCGTCCGTCCAGGCTTAAAACTTCCACTTTTACCTGCCCGGTAAAATCGTTTTCCAGCGTAATGGTGGGCGCAGCGCCGGCGGAAAAGGGATTTGGGAAAATAGAAAAACCGGCGTCTGTAGCAATCTCCCCGACACCCACGCTGCAGGCTGCCAGAATTTCTTCTCCGGTGTTGAATCCCGGCCCGTTTTGCCCGATCAGGGTGGTGTCGCCTGGTACCGCGAGGTACGAACAAATGGCTTCGACGGCACATGCACTGAGGCTGGAGTTGCCGGACATCAGCAAGCCGTTCATGTGCAGGACGGGATTCAGCGCCGAAACGTCCTGCAATCGCGGATTGTCCATTAGTACCAGCGATCCCCAGGGGTACGTGTCGTACGTGAATACACTGAAATGTTCCAGCCCTTGCAGGCTTTGTAGTTGCTGGTTGTAGGCCAAAGCGATTGTCACGCCGCTTTCGAGATTATCCAGGCCCGTCAGGTTCTGTAGTGAATCACATTCCAGTATGACCGGCGCCGCAGCGTGCAGGTTTTCCAGTCCTGCGAGATTTTTTAAATGCTCGAGTCGAACGAGCCCCAGTTGGTACTGAACGGTATCGAGGTTTTGAAGCCCGGCCAGGCTGGCCAACGGCATGTCCCGCAGTACCAGGTTCTGGCCGACATAGTGCAGGTTTTCCAAACCCGAAAGCGAATGCATATTGGGTGCGCTGACTTCCAAATGTTGCTCCACGCGCTCCAGTCCGTTGAATCCCTGCATATTTTGCGACGGGTTTTCCGGTCCGATGCTCAGGCTGCCGCCGATGTAGCGCAGGTTTTCCAGTCCGGCAAAACTGGTCAAAAGCGGGTTCTGGACGAATTTAATCCTGCCACCAACATACCGCAGGCTGTCGAATCCATGCAGAGTAGTCAGGCTGGATTCCAACAAATCCACATAACCCAGAATGCTGTCGACGCCTGAAAATCCATTCAAATTCAGGATCGGGTCGCCTAAATCCTGGTTGGTTTCAATTCTAACATTGCCGGGAATCGTGTGGCAATCCGGGTACAGGGCGCCGAACTGGTCGATCTGTGTCTGCTTATAAAAAAAATAGAAGCCCGGGCATTGGCCGCTTGCACTTCCACTGGCAAGTAACAGCACGAACAACAGGCTGATTTTCAATCTTTTCATAGTTTCAAAATCAATTTTGACAACACATTTTGTTCATCCGAGATCCGGACGATACATGCCGATGAAATGCCCTGAATGGTCGGCGTTGTCAGATGGAACCGCCTTCCCGTTTTT
>JADLCC010000094.1 GCA_020847425.1 Saprospiraceae bacterium | reverse complement strand
GTAACGTACACGGCTTCGGGCTTAAGTCTGCAGGATCACCAAACCTGAAACGGACTTCGCACTTCGGACTGTCGGCTTCGAACTTTAGTATGTTATACATCGTACCCACTCCTATCGGCAACCTCGAAGACATCACGCTGCGTGCCCTGCGCATCCTGAAAGAGGTGTCGGTGATCATGGCGGAAGACACGCGCACCAGCCGCAGGCTGCTGGATCACTATGGGATCACGACGCATATGCGGGCTTTCCATGCGCACAACGAACACGCGGTGGTGGAACGGGTGGCAGACGAACTGGCATCCGGCGTTACCATGGCGCTCATTTCCGATGCCGGCACGCCCGGTATCAGCGACCCGGGTTTCCTGCTGGCCCGCGCCTGTCAGCGCAGGGGCATCCGGGTGGAGTGCCTGCCTGGCCCCACGGCTTTTGTACCGGCACTGGTGGCCAGCGGACTGCCCTGCGACACCTTCCATTTTGAAGGTTTTTTGCCGCATAAAAAAGGCCGGCAAACCCGGCTGAAATACCTCGCTGCCCTGCCGCATACTTTTGTGCTGTACGAATCGCCGCACCGCCTGCTGAAATGCCTCGATGAACTCAGTACGTTTTGCGAGCCCGAACGACAGGCCTGTGTAGCCCGCGAGCTGAGCAAAAAACACGAGGAAGTCAAAACGGCATCTTTGACGGATTTGAAAGCGCATTACAGCGCCAAGGAAGTGAAGGGGGAAATTGTGATCGTTGTGGCGGGAAAGGAAAAGTAGTTATTGGTTATCAGTTATTAGTTATCTGGCTTGAATCTCAAGTATTTGTATAAAAAATAACTTAAAATGATTTTAACTGGCGCTTGACTACGTTCTAAATTCAATGATAAAATGAGCCGCTCCGGCCGTAGTTGGCGTCCCCGCCAACTACAAATTATCACACAAGCCAGGCAAATGGAACCCTCATTTTGCTTGAAATCCAACATATACTGCTGTTGGCGGGGACGCGCAACAGCGGCAGGGGCACGTGTTCTTCGATTATGCAGGGTAATAAAATTCGAGATGACTCATGTTCGTAATCGACGCTCTGCATAGATTCAAAAAAATTTCCAAAAAAATGTTTTTTTACAAACAATTCATTTTCAAGTATTTACAATCAAATATTTCCATCAAAAAAACTTTTTTCAAATTAAATTCAAAATCAGGCAGCGTTCGGTAAGGGGAAAGGCGTTATCCATTTGTCTTACAAACACATAACCGATCACCTGACGACAATAACCATGACCGCAACTTTCACTTACACCCTTGTACTTGCTGCTATTTATATCGTTCGCAAAGTCGGGGTACTGAAAACCCAAAACGCATAAGCGTCATCCTTACACCACCACAACTGAAGCGTCCCTGCCGGAAAATTTCCAGCAGGGACGCTTCAATTGTGGAATGTGCCCTACTTTTAAGGCGAACGAAATAAAAACGAACAACATGCTCACCGAAACCCGACTTGCCCACTGCAGTTTTGTAGTACCCGATCTGGATGCTGCCGTTCAGTTTTTCACCAACTGGCTGGGCTTTGAATTATTATCCGAAGAAGGCCCGATTCAATCGGAGCACGACGACCGGATCACCCGGCAATATGCCATGCCCGACAAAGCGGTCGGCCGCGCTGCCCTGCTTCAGCAAGGTGGGCAACACCTTGAACTCCGCGAATGGGAAGTGTACGGGCAAGGCCTGAATCCGCTGCGGGAAAGCACTGTACCCGGTTGTAGCATTGCCCTGCGGATATCGAATTTTGATGCCACACTGGCACAATTGAAACAAATTCCGCGTATGCGTTTTCTGGAAACCAACCAGGAAGCAGGCTTCGTGTACTGTTTCACCCCTTATGGGATTCAGTTGCAATTGCTGCGCGGAGACGGGTATAGTGTTTAGTATGTAGTGTTTAGTATATAGTGTTTAGTGTTTAGGGCGCTTCGCCCTTGGAAACGGTGTAAGGGAATGTTAATATCTGGGGAAAAATACAAGCTGTTGCCAAGGGCGAAGCGCCCTAAACTCTAAACACCAAACACCAAACACCGCCTTGGGCAAAGTACCACTCACAACTCACGATTCACGACTCACTACTTTCGTTTTAGCCTCAAAAAAGGCTGCTCGATCACAACCCAACTGATACGGGCCAGCAGGTAAGTGCCCGCGAAAGCAAGCGGAATGTACATAATTTGTCCCCAAACGGGTCCCAGACCACTTTTCAGCAACGGATCGCGAAAAAGGTCGTGCCAGAAATACTCGAACATCTGGTGAAAGATATACAGCCCATAACTGAATTTCCCGAGGTGGCGCAGGAAAGCATTTTCACACAACCGGCGCACCCAGGCGCCCGGATCCGTATTCAAAGCCAGGTATAAAAACGAAGCAAAAAACAGCGCCGTCATGGTGGCTAAATACTGCGTATTGCCAAACCAGAGCGCATCGCCGATCCGGTAGCCCATCCAGCAAAAAAGAATCCGCGCTATCCATTTGTCGAAAGGAATAAAATGCTGCAATTCCAGCCTGAAAAAAACCGCCAGGAAACTACCGGCAGCCAGGCCATCCATCCGGCAATAAGGCAAGACATAACTCGCTCTCGACATGCTCATCTGCATCATATCGTCCGTCATGTGGCGGAGGCCGGTGCTGAAATACACCAGCAAGGCGCAGAGTGCCAGCAAATACCGGATAGGTACGAAACGCACAATCAGCGGCCAGAAGATGTAAAACTGTTCTTCCACGGCTAGCGACCACAGGTGGTTGAGGTTGAAAATATGGCTGTGCCACGACCATTCATTTTTGAGCCCAATGGCAATATTGGGGGCAAAACCAAAAAACCACCCAAAGGAGTCGTATCCTCCGGGGCGCTGATTTTCAATGAAATAGGTAGAAAACCAGGTAATGATCACGACCGTGTAATACAAGGGAAAAATGCGCAGGATACGTCGCCGGTAAAAACCGCTCCAGTAATTGCTGCGGCCTTTGGTGTCCAGCAAAATGCCGGTAATCAGGAATCCCGACAACACAAAAAACAGGTCGACACCGAGCCACCCACCTTGCACAAGGCTGTACAACTGCGGGTTGGTCCACCAGTCCCGCAGCAGAAAATGGCTCAGCATAACCAGCAAAATAGCAATCCCCCGAACCCCGTCAAGGGCAGGGATATGAGCAGGTCGCTGGTTGTTGTCTGACACGGTTTTTGTTGTTTGGATGAAATTATCGCAGCACCTGCACTTTTGCGCCATCGGAAAGATTGAGCTGCCCGGTCACCACCACCTGATCCTGCTGTTGCAGACCGGAGAGCACTTCCACTTTGTCGTGGTACACCCCGCCTACCCGGATCGTGCGCACTTCCACCAGTGAATCCTGTACCACCACATATACTTTGGCCTCCTGCAAACTACCCGCAATGGCCTTGCGCGGCAAGGTCAGTCCCTGCCTGTTCGCATCGAAAGTGAACATGGCCTTGGCGTGCATACCTGCCCGCATGGGTGTATTTTTGGGGTTCGGCACCTCTATTTCCACATCATAATTAAAGGCATTGTCCGCCCGCAAGCCGATATTCGTCACCTTGCCGATCACCTGTGCATCTGGATAGACATCGGGTATTACCTTGACAATCTGCCCTTTACGAATATTCAGCACATCGCGTTCCGTTACTTTTATCATCAGGAACAATTTCTCCAGGTTGGTGATCTGGGCCACCTGGATACCGGGACCGATCACACTGCCGCGTTCGATAAAACGCAGGCCCATGGTGCCGGTCATCGGCGCTTTGATGCTGGTATTGGCGATCTGTTTTTTCAGGCCCTTTTCTTTGGCTTCCGCAGCCAGCAGGCCCAATTGCAGGTCTTCGATTTTATTTTTCGGCGCGGCTTCACCTTCGATGAGGTTGGCGAGGCGTTCCTGGTCTTTTCGCAGTTTGGCGAGATTGGCCTGTGTGGCTTCCAGTTCGATGCGCAGCAGTTCATCGTCTACTTTTGCGATGAGGTCGCCTTCCGTCACCCATTCTCCTTTGTTTTTATAGGTTTCCAGTACGCGTCCCGCCGTTTCGGAAATGACGAACATTTCTTTGACCGGCAGGAAAATACCGTCGGCCTGCAGCGTGTTGGCCAGCGTTTCCATTTGGGGTCGCGTTACTTCTACCGGCACAAATGCACGGGCGACTTTGCTGAGTTCCGCCTCCGTTTCCAGTTCTTTTTTGTTCGAATAGAGTTTCCATGTGATGACCGCCGCCGCCAACAGGAAGAAAAGCCAGAGAAAAATACGTTTTTTCAAAAAATGTTGATTTGAATATTTGAAGCTGCAAAACTAACTAGTTATTGGTTATCCGTTACCGGTTATTCGGAACATCCGCCCGGCGGCCCGAATAATTCAATCCGTCGCTTTGTTTATTTCCAAATGGGGCGATCATTTTGCATCCTATTGATGACCTTTGCGCCGATTTTTTTCAAAAATTGCCTGTATAACTAATAACGGATAACTACACACAAATGCTCATCAAAGCATCCTGCATTACCAACCTGACCGATGCCCGTTATTTTGCGGCAAAGGATGTCGACTTTTTGGGATTCAACCTGGAGGAAAATACGGAAGGTTACCTCGATCCCATGTACATGAAAGCCATCCGGGAATGGGTGGAAGGACCTCTGATCGTCGGGGAATTCAGCCGGGCGCCACTCAGTTATGTGCGGGAAGCGGCGGCTTTTTTCGGATTGGATGCCGTTCAGGTACCCGCTGCAGCACATGGCGCCGGTTTGTCCGCACTCGAAGGTTTAAAAGTAATCGCAGCCGTTTCGGGGGAATATCCCGGAATAGATGAGTTGTTACAGGAAACGGCGCCCTTCGCGCAGTTTTTTTTACTGGACATTTCCGGAATCATCGATCCTGCAACGGGAGCGCTGCCTGATCTGGAGCGCTGGCAAAAACGCTGCGCCGATTACCCGATCCTGGTACATGCAGATCTTACTGCGGCGCACTGGCCGCTACTGATCGCAGCCCTGCAACCGGCCGGTATGAATGTAGTGGGCGGTGAGGAAGAGCGGGTCGGCATAAAATCGTTCGATGAAATCGAGGAGATTTTTGATGCAATCGAGAAGAGGGATGAGGAATGAGGAATGAGGGATGAGTATTTCAGGCCGGAATCGGAATGGGGGAATGAGTACTCCCCATTTCCCCATTCCAGCCTGAAATACTCATTCCTCATCCCTCATCCCTCATTCCTGCAAAGCCGGCGGAGCCTGCGGAGCCGGAGCCGGGTCTTCTTTCAAACTTTTAAGCACATAAAACAGGCCGGCCAATACTAAAGCCGCCAGAATGATGATGTTGCGGGCCGGAAAAGGCTCGCGGGCCTGACGTTGGAACATGGTCGTGAGTCGTGAATCGTGAATCGTGAATCGTGAGTTTGGGTTAGACTTGGCGGAGCAAGAAACGGCGCACGAGATTGAGGGCGTAGGTGCCGGTCAGTTGAATATTTTTAAGGCGGTCGCGGCCAAAAATATGTTTAACCGCCACCGTTCTGCTGCGGTCGCTGACAGCCATCCAGACCGTCCCGACCGGTTTATCGGGTGTTCCGCCATCAGGCCCTGCAATACCAGAAATAGCCAGCGAAACATCCACCTGCAAGGTATCGAGCGCCCCGCGTGCCATTTCGCGCACGGTTTCTTCGCTGACTGCTCCAAAACGCCGCAGGGTATCGGGATTGACGCCCAGCAGTTTTTCTTTCATGCCATAAGAATACGTCACTACCGTACCCGGGAAATAGTGGGATGAACCCGGCACCGTAGTAACCAGGTGGGCGACATAACCACCTGTACAACTTTCGGCCGTACCGAATTGTTTGCCTTGTGCCAGCAGGATTTTGCCAACCACTTCCTGTAGCGTTTCATTTTCCTCTCCGTAAACTAAATCGGGTATAATTGCCTGTAATTCAACCTTTTTGGATTCTACCATTGCATTCAAGCGGGCTTCCGCATCGGCTTGCAATTCGCCTTCCCAGGCGCCGGAAAGCCGCAGCCGCACCTGCCCGAGGGCCGGCAGGTAAGCCAGTTTGATTTGTGGCGGCAGGCTATCTTCAAATGCTTCGATACGCCGGGCAATATTGCTTTCGCCCTCGCCGGCAGTCAGCAAAGTACGGTGTACGATGGGCCGGGCCTGAAACCGGGCTTGCAGGCGCGGCAACACTTCGCTGGTCATCAGGTATTCCATTTCAAAAGGAACGCCGGGCAAGGAGACAAATATTTTTTCGCCGCGTTCAAACCACATGCCCGGAGCGGAGCCTACTTTATTGGGCAGTATCGTGGCTTTAACGGGCAACGTCGCCTGGTCGCGCATGGCAGGAGGCGCCACTTTGCCAACTTTTTGAAAATAACTTTCTATCCGTTCAAAGGTTTCGGGATGAAATGCCATTTCCGAATCAAACATTTCGGCCAGCGTTTTTTTGGTAATATCGTCTTTGGTGGGGCCGAGTCCGCCGGTCATAATAATCACATCTGCTTTTGTAGCAGCGTGTTCGATGCCGTCTATGATCGCCTGGCGGGTATCGCCTACGCTGCTTTTACCAGTTACTTCCATGCCGCGCAGGTTCAGTTCCCGGCTCATCCAGGGAGAATTGGTATCCACAATTTGGCCGATCAGTATTTCATCGCCAATGGTAAGAAGGTGGGTTTGCATATTTTTGTATTTTTGCCTGCCATGATCGCAACCATGCACTACGACGAATTCGGTTTTATTGAAGAAGAGGAACAACCCATAGCCGAAGCCGTGGAAGAGGCCCCGCTTGTGCCCCACGTTCCTATGCGCGAACAATTTCCGCCCGCCGGCTCCGATTACCTCGGCGGCCATAGCGACGGCTGGGAATATCGCAGCATTTTCGGCGGGTCAAAATTGGCATACACCTATGAAATGGTCAAACAGTTTTTGCAGGAAGAAGGTTACGGAGACGTCCCCCTGCCTGCCAGTGCTGATGATTTGAAACTTTTCAGACGCCCCCGGCAACAACAATTGCAGATGTTTGTCGAGCGCGGCTACGTCCACAATCCCATAAAAATTCTTTTTTCCAACGAACGCGGCCAGCGCAACAACATTATTCTCTGTATTTATAACGAACAGGTGCCGGACCATTTGTTGCGGTTTCATGGAATCGTGAGACGAGAATCGTGAGACGTGAATCGTGAATCGTTAGTGGCATTACGTTGAAGAAAAAAGTACTCATTTTTCTTCAACGAAATGCCACTCACGATTCACGTCTCACGATTCACGTCTCACGATTCACGTCTCACGCCCCCAGTGCAATCTCCAGATCTTCCATCAAATCCTCCACATCTTCAATACCCACACTCAGGCGGATGAGCGAATCTGTCAGGCCGACTTTCAGGCGTTCTTCGCGCGGGATGCTGGCATGGGTCATACTCGAAGGGTGACCGATGAGCGACTCGACGCCGCCGAGCGACTCCGCCAGGGTGAACAACTGGGTGCTGCTCAGCACTTTCGTCGCATTTTCCACTGAATTGTCTTTCAGGTCGAAAGAAACCATCGCTCCAAACATCCGCATCTGTTTTTGGGCGATCTCGTGGTGGGGGTGGCTCGCAAATCCGGGCCAGTACACTTTGGCTACTTTCGGATGCGCGGCCAAAAACTGAGCAATAACGGCCGCATTTTCACAGGCCCGCTGTACGCGCAGGTGCAGGGTTTTGATGCCACGCAGCACCAGAAAACAATCCTGCGGACCGGGAATGGCGCCGGTAGCGTTCTGCAAAAAATGGAGTCGATCAGCCAGTTCCATATCTTTTACGATCAGGCAGCCGTGCACCACATCGGAATGCCCACCGATGTATTTGGTAGCCGAATGCAACACGATATCGGCGCCCAGGTCGAGTGGATTTTGCAGGAAAGGAGACGCAAACGTATTGTCCACACAAGTGAGGATACCGCGGCTGCGCGCAATGGCGCACACGGCGGCAATATCCACGATATTGAGCATGGGATTGGTCGGCGTTTCGATCCAGATAAGTTTGGTATCGGGGCCTATTTCGCGCTCCACATTGGAAGCCGTGTACATATCTACGAAGCGGCTTTTTAAACCCCACTGTCCGTAAACCCGCACCATCTGGCGATAGGAACCGCCGTATAAATCATTGACAGCCAATACCTCGTCGCCCGATTTGAACAGTTTCATGACGGCATCCTGCGCTGCGAGGCCCGAACTGAAACAAATGGCATCCACGCCGTTTTCGAGTGCCGCAAGGTTTTTTTCCAGTACCGAACGGGTCGGATTCTGGGTACGCGCATATTCGAAGCCCTTGTGCTCGCCGGGAGCCGTCTGGGCATAAGTGGAAGTCTGGAAAATAGGCGTCATCACTGCTCCGGTGCCCGGATCTGGCTCTATGCCGGCATGGATGACTTTGGTTGCAAATTTCATCGTTGAAAAACTTTATGGATAAAGGGCGGCAAAGATAACGCGCTTGCAACAAAGTGGCAGAAGCCTTTTGCGCTAACGGGTATCTTTCTGCACGAAAACAGGGCTGTTTAAACAAAAAGGTGGCGCGCGGCAGAAAAGGAATCGGCAAAAAGTAGCAAGTTCTCGTTTACACCTTCCATAAATGCTTTTTTGATGTTTCTTTGTGCCGGGAATCCCTGTTGTCAAAAACACCTGCTGAAGCCTTCCCTCTTGTTGAACAGTTCTAACTGGTTTGAAGTTTGTTGATTACCCAAACCCAAAACATTGAGGAAAATAGATGTATACCATAATTCTCGGCTTCATAACTTCCTTTACACTGACGTATTTGATCATACCGATCATCATTCGGGTAGCGAAGGAACGCCGACTTTACGATGCCCCTAATGAACGAAGTGCACATGTGGAACCAACGCCATCGTTGGGAGGTATCGCTATTTTTGCCGGAACGGTGTGCGCAATAGTGCTCTGGACGCCCATGGAGGCATTCGGCGTGCTACAGTATATCCTTGCCGCATTTATCCTCATTTTTCTGATCGGCATCCTGGACGACCTGGTGCCGATGTCGCCTACCAAAAAACTAAGCGGTCAATTGCTGGTTTCCATCATTCTCGCCTACAAAGCCAATGTCCGCATCACCAGTCTTTTCGGTCTGTTTGGCATAACTGAACTGCCGGAAATGACCAGTTTTGCGCTCTCCATTATCGCTATTGTCGGCATTATCAATGCATTCAACCTGATCGATGGCATCAATGGGCTGGCCGGCAGCATCGGGCTCTGGGCCTGTATCCTTTGGGGCAGCTGGTTTACTTTGGAAGAAACATCAGAAATGGCAGTGCTGGCTTTTTCGCTGGCCGGTGCGATCGTCGCTTTTCTTAAATACAATATTACACCTGCCAAAATATTTATGGGCGACACCGGTTCGCTCTTCATCGGCATGGTTTGCGCGGTGCTGGCTATCAAATTTATTGATATGAACGCACCATCGGCGCCCGTGCTTGCATTCCGGTTCAATGCCGCACCTGTGGTAGCGGTGGGCGTTCTGATATTTCCTTTGTTTGATACTATACGGGTATTTGCCAAAAGAATTATCAACGGAAAATCGCCCTTTTCGCCCGATAGAAACCATATACATCACCTGCTGCTGAATACCGGATGCACCCATTCTCAGGCCACGATTATTTTGGTAGGTATAAGCATCGGATTTACGGCGTTAGCACTTTTTTTACACGATATTGGGCCGATTCCTTTGTTATTCCTGCTGTTTGGTCTGGCCTGGCTGCTGACAGAAACGCTGAGTCGCTGGGTACGCAGGCAAAACAGATAATTAAACAAAGAGCAAAAGGCAAGACATGGAAGGTGCAACGTGGGAAAAAATCCGTGTCCAATCCATCAAATCTGTGTTCCACAACTGATAACAGCCTTGCAGTCGACATCCTCCTATCAAAAAGCATGGCAGCGTTTTCGCCGCAACAAACCCGCCTTTGCAGGTCTGGGTTTTATTGTTTTGGCCGCAGGCATCGCTGTGTTCGGTTACCTGCTGGCGCCCGACGATGCGCCGGATGCCAATACTCAAATGGTGGAACTGGCACTACAGGAACCCGGTTTCCGGGCCGAACTGTTGCCTGTTTTTCTGGCCCGTGACCCGGAAAAAGCCGGCTGGTTTTCCGGGATATTGTTCGGCAAGGAATCCGCTGTCCGACTGATACCGATACAGGCCGGCACGCTTCAATTGCGCGCAGATTCGGTTTATTTTCAACGTGTTGGAGCAAAAAATAAAGTAGAAAGCACCCATCTCGTCACCCTGTTTTCTTCGCTCCGCGACAGTATCCAAAAAACGGGCGATACGTTTGTGTTTACCAATGCCTCGGGACAACAGCAGCGCCTCGAACGCGCGGCGTTGCTGCGCCAATTCCAAAACAATACGGTTGTCGAGCAACGCACTTTCTGGCTGGGCGCCGATAAATACGGTCGCTGTATCCTGAGCCGGTTGTTGCTGGGGTTCCGTATTTCGCTGCTGGTCGGCGGCATTGCCGTCTTGATTTCCCTGACTATCGGGCTATTTATCGGAGCCCTGGGTGGATATTTCGGCGGCCGCGTCGACGATGCCGTAATGCTGCTGGTGAATACCGTCTGGTCGATCCCTACCCTGCTGCTGGTGTTCGCTATCGTGCTGGCACTGGGCCGCGGTATCGGTATTATTTTCCTGGCCGTCGGACTTACGATGTGGGTGGATGTGGCCCGCGTAGTGCGCGGACAAGTGCTGGCACTGCGCGATTTGCCGTTCGTGGAAGCGGCTCAAAGTATGGGGTTCAGCGCAGGCAGGATCATTTTCCGGCATATTTTGCCCAACCTGATGGGGCCGGTGCTGGTAGTAGCGGCAGGCAATTTTGCGACAGCCGTACTCGTCGAATCCGGTCTGAGTTACCTGGGCTTCGGCGTGCAGCCGCCTGCTCCTTCCTGGGGTACCATGCTTAATGAAAATTACGGCTACGCCCTCGGCGGAAAACCCCTGCTGGCGATCGCTCCCGCACTGGCTATAGCGGCTATGGTGCTGGCATTCAACCTGGTGGGGAACGGGCTGCGCGATGCGTTAGATGTGAGAAGTGAGTCGTGAATGGTGAGTCGTGAGTCGTGCTTTGCCCAGTTTTTATAACACATGCCAGAGCAACGCACCACTCACGACTCACGACTCACCATTCACGCTCTCACCTCTTATTTCTGCATCCACGGCGCGTGCCCCCGTTTTTTCCCGCTCAAAAACGTGTACATCGCAGGAATAACAAACAAGGTAAGTACCAGCGAAAACAAGAGACCGCCCACGACGACCACACCCAAACCGATACGGCTGGTGGCGGCAGCGCCCAGGGAAAGGGCGATGGGCAAGGCGCCGAGTACCGTAGCCAGGGTAGTCATTAGGATCGGGCGCAAACGCGCCTGCGAGGCTTCCCAGACGGCCTGTTTTTTATCCATACCCGCATCGCGTTTCTGGTTGGCAAACTCCACGATCAGGATACCGTTTTTAGTCACCAGACCGATCAGCATGATCATACCGATCTGGGAAAAGATGTTAAAGGTGTTGCCGCTCAGGTATAAACTCAGCAGTGCGCCGGCCATCGCCAGCGGCACGGTCAGCATGATGATAAACGGGTCGCGGAAACTTTCAAACTGTGCGGCCAGGATCAGGTAAATCAGTGCCAGGGCCAGCAGAAAAGCGAAAGAAGTATTGCCACTGCTTTCCTTAAAGTCGCGGGAAGGGCCGCTGAGGTCGGTTTCGAAGGTATCGTCGAGCAGTTTGCCGGCGATGCGTTCCATCACTTCGATGCCTTCGCCCAGGGTTTTGCCCGGGGCAAGCGCAGCGCTGATGGTAGCCGATTTATACCGGTTGTAGTGGTAGAGTTGTGGCGGGCTGCTGGTTTCCTCGAACCGAACGATATTGTCGAGTTGCACCATTTGACCGCGGTTGTTGCGCACGTTCAGCGCCGTCAGGTCGAGCGGCTCGTCGCGATTACTGCGATCCACCTGTCCGATGACCTGGTATTGGCGGCCATTTTGCAGGAAATAACCGAAACGCCGGCCCGAGAGCGCCAGTTGCAGCGTCTGGCTCACATCGAGCACGTTGACGCCAAGTTCAGCGGCTTTCAGGCGGTCGATTGTGACCTGTAATTCCGGTTTGTTGAATTTCAGGTTGACGTCGACATTGGCGAACACGGGGTCCTTGCGCGCTTCTTCCAGGAATTGAGGGATAACTTCCTGTAATTTGTCAAAATTCAGGTTTTGAAGCACAAATTGTACAGGTAGTCCTCGTCCGAAACCAACCGTGATGGTTTGTTCCTGGTCGGGAAATATGCGCGCCTCCGGCATTTTTTTGGTCATCGCCAGCAGTTTCGTATAAATTTGCGCCTGGCTTCTGTCCCGATCTTCGGGGTCTTTCAGCAGCAAACTGACAAAACCGGAGTTGGTACTGGCATTGCCGAAACCGGGCGCCGTGATACCGAACACCATTTTATTCTCAGGAAAGGAATCCATTATTTTTTGGGAAAGATTGTAAATAATCGATTCCATTTTATCGTAATCGGTTCCTTCCGGAGCAGTCAGGTTACTGCGTATAATACTGCGGTCTTCCAGGGGCGCCAGTTCACTTTTCAGTTGGCCCTGAAAAAACCAGATCATGCCGAAACACGCCGCCAGCACAGCCAGGCTCAACCAGCGGAACTTCATAAACGAGCGCAGCGCACTGCCGTAACCCCTGTCCAGGGCCCTGAAAAACGGCTCCGTTGCATTGTAAAAACGGCCGTGTTCTTTGATATTTCCGCCCAGTTTGACGTTCAACACCGGAGTCAGTGTAAGGGAAACAAATGCCGATATCAGTACGGCGCCCGCTACCACAATCCCGAATTCGCGGAACAAACGCCCCGTAAATCCCTGTAAAAAAACAACCGGGATAAACACAACCGCCAGCGTGATAGAAGTACTGATGACGGCGAAAAATATTTCTCTTGTACCTTCCCGCGCGGCCTGCCACTTATCCATCCCCGCCTCTATTTTTTTGAAAATATTCTCCGTCACCACAATCCCGTCATCCACCACAAGGCCGGTAGCCAGCACGATACCCAGCAGGGTCAGTACATTGATACTGAAGCCGAAAATATACATGATGAAAAACGTACCGATCAGGGAAACAGGAATATCGATCAGGGGGCGCAGGGCAATCGTCCAGTTGCGGAAAAACAGGTAAATAATCAGTACCACCAATCCGATAGCGATAAAAAGGGTTTCGGTCACCTCGCTGATGGCCCGGCGCACGAACCGCGTTTTGTCGATACCGATGTTCATGACGATATCCGAGGGCAGTTCTTTTTGAATCTGATCGTACCGGCGGTAAAACTCATCCGTTATTTCTACCCAGTTGGAGCCGGGCTGCGGAATGACGGCCAGCGACACGCCCTGTACCAGGTTACGCCGGGCGCCTGTTTCTTCATTTTCAGGACCTAAAACGGCCTCGCCGATATCCCGAAAACGCACGACCCCTTTTCCGGGCGTTTGCCGGATGATCATATCGTTAAAATCCGTTTCCGACTGCAGCCTGCCGAATGTTTTAACGGTGAGTTCCGTCGCATCGCCGCGCACTTTGCCACCCGGCAGTTCCACATTCTCCCGTGCAAGCGCCGACAACACATCCTGTGCGGTCAGGTTGTAGGCGTTCATGCGGACGGGGTCCATCCACAATCGCATGGAAGGCTTTTTGGAGCCAAAAATATTGACCGCAGAAACACCGGGAATCGTCTGGATTTTTTCCAGAATCACATTTTCGGCATAATCCGACAACTCCATAATATTGCGCGTACTACTCTGGATGGGCACGAACAGGATCGGATCGCCGCTGGCATCGGCTTTGGTCACCACCGGCGGCGCATCGATGTCCTGCGGCAGGTTGCGCTGGGCCTGGCTGACTTTATCGCGCACGTCGTTGGCGGCCTGCTCCAGTTCGATACCCAGGTCGAATTCAACAGTGATATTGCTGGCGCCCAAAGCCGAAGAACTGGACACGGTCCGGATACCGGCAATACCATTGATGGCTTTTTCCAGCGGTTCCGTTATCTGGCTCTCCACCACATCCGCACTGGCGCCGGTATAACTGGTACGCACCGAAATATTCGGCGGGTCGATGGCCGGGTATTCGCGTACTCCAAGAAAACTGTATCCGATTGCCCCGAAAAGCACGATCAGAATACTCATTACGGTTGCCAAAACAGGGCGACTCAGGGAAATGTCGGATAGATTCATACTTCAGTTTAACTTAAACGGCGCTACCATCCTGAATTCAGGTATGGTTACTTCAAAAAGAGATTCGTCGTCGCGGCGCGACATCAAATACGTGCCGGACATTTTACCAAACTCGGTACCAAGATCGCAATAAGAATCATACGCGTGCGATTCGCCCGGCAACAGCACCGGTTGCAGGCCGATGACACCATCTCCTTCTACTTCGCGCACCTGCCCATCGGAGTCGTTGATCACCCAATGCCGGCGCAGGAGCTGCACGGTATGGGGGCTGCCATTTTCAATCGTGATGTGGTAACCGAAAATGTATTTGGCCCGTCGTGGATTGGAATGCAAAGGCAGGTATTGCGTTTCAACACTTACTGTAATTCCATTCGTTGTGAAAATTTCCATAGCGCGAAGTTTGTAAGCGCAAACATATACTAAAGAGTGGAAATCCTTTTTTGAAAAAATTGTTCAAAAAAAGTGTTTTGGTGTTTTGGGGTTTTAGTGTTTTAGGCGCTTCGCCTCGGCAACTGTGCGTTACCAAGGGCGAAGCGCCCAAAACACCAAAACACAAAAACACCAAAACACCAAAAAAACAGCCGGGTCCAGATTGCTCCGGCCCGGCATCAGGTAACGTTACTAAACACGGGTAATTTATTGAACGTCAAAGGTTTTTGAAAAACTCGATGACTTGTTGTTCGCTCATTTTTTGTGGCTGGACAGTCGCTGAATTGCTACCGCCTGTTTCAACATCTTTGTTGCCCAACCAATACTGATTGCCCAGTTTGCTTACCGTGACCAACTGAACCGGAAACCCCTGGGGGATAAAAGGGGCGCAAAACCGGAACACATCGGCCTGGTACCGCAGCGGCACGACTGCATTAATATTTTTCATTACAATAAAAGCCTGCGTATTCTGATCTGAAAAACCGAGTGGTAACTCAACACAATAACTGCTGTTTGGTTCTTCCAGCATACGGCCTGCACAAACCCAGTGCAAGGAAGGAACCATCATTTGGTACCCCACCTGGAACGATGTGCCTCCGGGAACCTGCCATTCGGCATTGCTGACCGCAGCATTGGCGCCCGACCATCCGGTGAAAACATCAGAAATGCCCACGCTATTCGTAAACAATTGATTGGCAAAAAAGGGCGGCGTTTCCGGGATTTGTATTTTCAACACATTGCCCTGCGCCAGTTTCAGTTCCTGCCCGTTGCAGCTCGCCTTCAGGTGCAAAATGCCGCCGCTTTCCAGTACGCGGTTTTCAGAGGTAATGGTGCTGGTATTCCGGGAGATCAAATCTCCTTTGCGTTGTATTTCAACCACCTCCAGGCGAAAATCGGGGCAAGTGCTGCACGGAACAATTGTGCCAGAAGCATCTGCAAACAACTGGTCGAGGTGGCTCAAAAAAATACGCACGCCACCGGGTGTCACAAACAAGGTATCGGCCTGCCGGTTGCTCAAATGCAATACGGATTCCGTCTGCGCTGCAGGGACTTGTTGCAACGCCAGCGAAATCTCGGCGACCGTAATGTCGTATGGACGGAATGTTTCCACATCTTTACGACAACTGCCGGCTGCCAGCATGCATAATATGGCCAGCAATGTAGTTCTCAAAATATGTCAATTTAAGTTGATGAGTATTTGAGGGTTGAGGTTGTTGATTGTTGAGATTGTTGAGGGGCTTGGGGTGACACCTTCAACAATCTCAACCAAGA
Organism: Saprospiraceae bacterium; assembly: GCA_020847425.1. Lineage (GTDB taxonomy): Bacteria > Bacteroidota > Bacteroidia > Chitinophagales > Saprospiraceae > M3007. The sequence continues at coordinate 1,315 of JADLCC010000094.1, read as the reverse complement.
TGCACAGGCGCGCCTGAACGCTGCTTATGCTCTATTTTTTCTAGTCAAAAATCCGCGTTACGCCCACATTCAGCCCCAACATACCATAACGTTGTTCGACGGGATGGCTGGGCACATTCACCGGGCGCAATACCATTCGGACATACGGTTCGGCAAATACCCGAAGTCGCGGCCGCAGGTGGCAGAACCACTGCACGCTTCCCATAGCGCTCAAGCCGGCACGGGTCCGGAATACATCCACCGTTCCGCTGCCGGGGGTGAAGTAAGCCGGCTGGCCATCGACCGGGGAAAGTATGGCGCCGCGTTTCCAGAACAGCACGTTCAGCGCAATACCGCCGTTGATACTCACGCCGGTGCGGCCGTTGCGGAGTTCTACGCCCGCCTGCAGGGGAATGTCGAGCATCCCGAAACGGTTGAAAGATTTCAGGTATTTTTCACCATAATCCACACTAAGCGTGTCAATTACGGTGACAGGTTGTCCATTGATGATCTGGGTGGTTTGCCGGATGGTGACTTCCACAAAATCAGGATCGATATACTCAAACTGCTCCGTGATCTGGTCGTAATGCACGCCGCTGCGCAGCAAAAAATGGCGGTCCAGCAGCAGCGACGCCCGCAGTCCGGCGCTGAACGACCAGTCTTTTGTTTCCGTATTGCGGCGCTGCGCGAGGTACGGCTGGTTGTCGGGGCCGGTGCGCATTTCTTTTCGGGTCAGCGAGGGGCCGAAGTACCCGTCCACCAGCAAAACATTGGGATGCTCCGCAAAATCATAACAACTCCGGGTTTCTTTTTTATTGCGAACAATGCGTTTTTCAGGGATGAGGAATGAGGGATGAGGAATGAAGCGAGAAGTGAGAGGCGAGAAGCGAGAGGTGAGCGGTGAGAGATGAGAAGTGAGAAGGGGAAGATTTGACGTGAGAAGCGAGAGATGAGAAGTGAGAAGCGGGGCATCGGTTGTTGGAATGGCCTCTTGATTGTCTGCTGGTATTCCTTCGGCAGGAATCTCCGGTGTTTGGGGCGCAGATAAATGGGACGTTAAAACAGGTTGTACAGGCTCCAATATTTGCGTTTTGGAGCTTTTTTGCTGGTATAAAAGCCCTTTTGTATTTACTTGCTTTTGCGCTGCTGCTATGCTGCCGGCGTCCTGTGTATGCTTTGGAGAAACAGTTAATCCACTTATTTGAACCGGATCTGCTGCCGTATTTTCCGGTTTGTTTTTTTCCACCCGGACAGATGTAGCGGGTGTGTTTGTTGTCGCCTTTTCGGCATATTGTTCCATCCGGGCGTTTGCCTGTGCTTCGGTTTTTTGTCGCCC
>JADLCC010000093.1 GCA_020847425.1 Saprospiraceae bacterium | reverse complement strand
GGCCTTTTTAATAAACGCCCGGAAGTGACGGCTTTGTGTCTACACATCACTCAGCATGCCGCGCACCCGGACGCCCTGCGCCCCGAACGCCTACACGAAGCCGCATTTCCCGGCCAACCGTATCAGGCTGCCCGGCTCCGGCACACCATTTCCTACCTGTTGCAGGCGGCGCGTGGATTTCTGGCCTGGTCGGAGTGGAATACCACGCCCGATACCGCACCCTGGCTACTACAATCGCTCCGAAAACGCGGGCTGGATTTTTTAATTTCCCATGAAGAAGACCGCGCCATAAAAATCCTGGAAGCCGAACCCCTGCGCGATGCCGGGTTCCACTACCGCCGGTATCGCCTGTTACAGGAAAAACTGGAAATGGCCAGTCGCAGCGAACGCTCGGCGCGATTGAGCCTGCAACCGCTCCCCGATGCCTTGACTGCTTTTTACCTGTCCGACATGTTGCGGCTGGCCTGTGTGGCCCTGACCCACCAGGCGGTAGCAGGGCAGGCGTACCGCTTTACCTTGCTCGACAGGATGCTCGATTCGGCGGAACAGGAAAATTTATTGTCGGAGCCGGCCGTCAAAATTTATTTTCATGCCTATCACATGCTGAAAAATGCCGGCGAGGAGGGCGAAATAAACTTTCATCACCTGAAAGCGTTACTCGCCCGCCACGCCGATATGTTTGCGGCAACCGAAATGCGCGGATTGTACCTGATGGCCATCAACGGTTGTATTCGCCGGATGAATTCGGGACAGCGCAGCTACGTGCGGGAGGCTTTCGAACTGTACCGCGCAGCCCTTACCCGTGGTTTTTTGCTGGAAGACGGCTGGATTTCAAGTTTTACCTACAAAAATATCATTCGCATCGGCGCCGTACTCGGTGAAGAACAATGGACCCGCGATTTCCTGCAACAGTACCGCGAAGCGCTTCATCCGCGCGACCGGGATAACCTTTACAAGTACAACCTGGCATACTTGCTTTTTCAAAAACAGGATTACGCGCAGGCCATGCCGCTGCTTCAGCAGATCAACTTCGACGACGCCCTGCACCAACTCGAAGCGCGCCGGATGTTGTTGCGCAGTTACTTCGAACTGGGCGAATGGGAAGCGTTGGAATCGCTGCTAACCAGTTTCGGCGCCTACCTTCGTCGCCAGAAAACGCTCGGTTATCACCGCACCACCAATGAAAAACTGCTGTATTTCGTAAAAAAACTGCTGGAGATCCCATCCGGTCCCGCTGCCCGCCAAAAATTGCAGGAGGAAATTGAAAACACGCCGGACGTGGCAGAACGGCAGTGGCTGCTGGAAAGGTGTGCAGGGTGAAGGTCGACCGGAAAGGGGGAATTTCTTTTTTTGGTAACATAAACGGTGCATTGCGATATCATAAACAGCAACAATTGGTCAGGATGATCTAACGTCCATTCTTGGCGAAACAGTTGACTCTTTTTTGCCATTGCTCCATTTTTACCCGGAGTTGTCGATCTTTACACGAAATTTATCTGAATGAAAAGGTTTCTGATTGCCCTCTTCCTGTTGCCCTTCGTACTGCGTGCACAGGTCAATTTCCAGTCCTCCAACCTGCCCATCGTACTGATCGAAACCGATGGTCAGGACATTCCGAACGAGCCGAAAATAACGGCCACCATGCGCATTATCGATAAGGGGCCGGGGGAAACCAATTTCCTGACTGACACGCCCAACCACTACGATGGCCTTATCGGAATTGAATTGCGCGGGAGTAGTTCCCTGGATCTTTCCGATAAAAAACCATACAGCGTCGAAACACGCAATGCGGCGGGCGAAGACCTGGATTTCCCCTTGCTGGGTATGCCTGCCGAGTCCGACTGGGTTTTTATGGCGCCTTTTTCAGACAAAAGTTTGGTTCGGGACGTGCTGACCCTCGAACTGGCGCGGCGCATCATGCCCTGGGCATCCCGCACCCGGTTTGTGGAATTGGTGCTGAACGGCAACTACCAGGGCATTTATATCGTCGTGGAAAAAATAAAACGCGACAATAACCGGGTGGATATCAGCAAATTAGAACCTGAAGATGTCGCCGGCGACGACCTCACGGGCGGCTATATCCTGAAACTGGACAAAACATCCGGCAGCCCTTCGGAAGGCTGGCAATCGCCTTACGGCGCGCCATTCAGCCCTTATTACCAGATCGAGTACCCCAAACTGGAGGATATTACCCCAGAACAGTCGGACTATATCCGGAATTGGGTCACCGATTTTGAAGCGACCATGGTATCTCCCGATTATGACGATCCGATAACCGGTTATGCCAAATACCTGGACGTAGAGTCCTTTGTCGACTTCGCTATTATCAATGAAATCACCAAAAATGTAGATGGTTATCGCCTGAGTTCCTACCTGTACAAGGATAAGGACAGCGAAAACCCGCTTCTGCGTGCCGGGCCGGTGTGGGACTTCAACATTGCTTTGGGCAACGCCAATTACTGCGGCGGCGATTTATACTATGGCTGGGCCAAAGACTTCAACAACCAGTGCCCCAGCGATTTCTGGGGGATTCCTTATTGGTGGAATCGTCTCTGGGATACGCCTTCTTTCCGCGCGAAAGTACAGACCCGCTGGTTTGAATTGCGGGCAGGCGCTTTCTCCAATACTGCCATCAACGGCGTGGTGGATTCGTTGTTCGATGTGGTGTCGGAAGCCCAGGTGCGCAATTTCCAACGCTGGCCGATCCTGAACCAGTGGATCTGGCCGAATGCTTACTGCTGCGGTTCTTACCAGCAGCACGCCAACTATTTGGAAACCTGGCTCGGTGACCGAATTATCTGGCTCGACGGCTCCATGACAACCCTTTACGTCGGAGAATATATCCCTGCCGAGTATTTTCCCCCGGCGGTTTATCCCAATCCGAACGACGGCAATATGACGTTCAAATACTACGCCCGCCACGGCGGATTGATCCAGATCGAGATTTTTGATGCCATCGGCCGACAGACGGATTATGTGGAATCCTCTGTTTTTTACAATGGCACACACACATACAAGTATCAGGCGCCGCTCGCACAGGGAGTTTATTATTATACTTTCCGGATTGACGGGAAACAGGAAACCAGTGGGAAATTTGTGGTGCAACCCTGATTAGAAAAGGAAACGGCACAAATTTTTACCTTTGCGGCCAAAAAAACGGCTGTTTCCCAAACCTTTTGGGGGGCATTCGTTGTTTAGACGCAGTCTATTATCCTGTAATTGGAGCAGGTAAAAATTATACAATGTCAAAACACGGAAAAGCACTGGTCGCCATGTCCGGCGGCATCGATAGTACCATAACGGCTGTCCTCTTGCATGAAGAAGGCTGGGAAGTGGTGGGTATC
>JADLCC010000092.1 GCA_020847425.1 Saprospiraceae bacterium | reverse complement strand
TGTATGTTTGCAGTGTATTAATTACATAGTACACTAATTCACTAAAACAAAAGGCTTATGATTGCCATCAGTGGAATGTCATTCAGGTACAAAAGCAGGCAACCGGTACTGGACAACCTGACTTTCAGCATGGAAGCGGGCGGGGTGTACGGGATATTAGGCGCCAACGGTGTCGGCAAAACCACCCTGTTGCACCTGATCGGAGGATTGTTGTCTCCAAAATCAGGGGAAATTACAGTAGATGGTCACAGGCCCGGTGCGCGCTGGCCTGCATTCCTGGAGCAGGTTTTTTATGTGCCGGTTGACTTCGATCTGCCTCGACTAAGGGTGGATGTTTACCAAAAACGCTACGCGCCATTTTACCCGACATTTGACCCGGAGGTCTGGAAAAATTCGCTGCAAACCTTTGGTATTCAGCCGGATATGCAGATTCATGCCCTGTCGTTTGGCCAAAGAAAAAAAGTATTGCTCAGTTTTGCCCTGGCCAGCGGGTGTCGCGTGCTGTTGCTCGACGAACCTACCGACGGGCTGGACATCCCTTCGAAAGACAGTTTTCGCCGCCTGTTGAGCGCACAAATCGACGAACAACGCCTGGCCGTCATCACCACGCACCATGTACACGATGTCGCCATGCTGCTCGATCACCTGATCCTTTTAAAAGAGCACGCATTGCTGCTGCAGGCCTCCATCCCGGAGTTGGCGGCCCATATCCGCACGGTGACAAGTAGCCAACTCCCTTCCAAACCTGCGTTGCTTTATTCCGAACGGGTACCCGGCGGCTACCACTGCCTGTTGCGCAATACAGAGGAGCAGGAAGGCCCGCTCGACCTCGAACTGCTGTTCAAAGCCATGCAACTACATCCTGAAATCGTCCAAAACGCCCTGCGCTATGAAAAACAACTTTGATTTCCAGCGTTTTTTGAAAGTACTGCGGCTCAGCTGGCAAACCCAGCCGGTTTTGCCTTATGCCGTGCTCGTCGCGGCTGTCCCACTGATCTATTTATCCTTTATGGGTGACGCATTCAGCGCTCATGTTTCGCTGCGAAATGAATCGCCGTTCCTGGTTTTCAGCGCATATTTCTGTGGTTGCGGCTGGTTATACGCCGGTATGGCTTACCACGAATTGGGCATGCCGGGTACCGCCGTTCGCTACCTCTTGGTTCCCGCCTCCAGTCTGGAAAAGTGGCTGGCCAAAAGCCTCCTGGCGCTGATCGTTTTTCCAGCCATTACCTGGCTCACGTTCAATTTTGCCTTGAAGGGATTTGAAATGCTTTCCCTTCGCTGGTTTGCATTCCGGTATGCTCCGATCAACTGGTTTTCCAGAGATACGGTCGTCGTCTTTTTTTTCTTCTTCCTGGCGTTGCCCGCTGCTTATGCCTCCGGGCTTACCTGGAAACGATTCGGGGTTTTAAAAGGATTTATTTTTGTTGTTGTATTGTTTGTAATCCTTTATAAGATCATGCAATCCGGTTTCGATCAGCAATTGTACAATTCGGGCCGGGGTATCCTGCTCCAGGAAGTCAACCTGCCGTTTTGGGAAATGGATTGCGATGCTGCAACCCAAAAATCCGTGGGCATTTTCTGGCTGCTGGCTGCCTATGTGCCGTCCCTGTTAATGCTGGCCGCTTCTTATTTATTCATCCGGGAAAAGGAACTCTGATCTATGGAATTTCAAACACAAACGGCGATCTGGATGCAAATAGCGCAACAGGTTGCCACCCGCATCATGGCGGGCGAATGGGCGCCGGGTGAAAGGATTCCTTCCGTCCGCGATCTGGCCGCAGAAGTGCTGGTCAATCCCAATACGATCGTACGCTCCGTCACTTTTTTGCAGGATGCTGGCATTATCGTCAATCAGCGCGGCGTCGGCTACTTCGTTGCGGAAGATGGCGTGGCAAAAGCCCGAGAACTGCGCAAAAAAGCCTTCAGGGATGAATTGCTGCCTGTCTTTTTCCAGACCATCGACCAACTCGGTATCTCCTGGGACGAACTCAAATTATTGCACCAACAATATCAACAAAATCTGAAGATATGAAATCTGGACTTGTTATGGTTATTTCGGCCGTTTCGCTTTTTACCGCAACGGTTATATGGAGCGCTTTCAAGGAGGTGCCGCACCATGTATATCGCTATGATGTGAAAGAGCAGACAAAAGCACAAACGCCCGACAGTACTACTGCCCAATCCTGTTTTTTCCAGTTGGGAAAAATTCCAAATATCTGTATGGTAGATGGCCCATTATCCGTCGAACTGGACAACGGTTTTGCCGGCATCGAACTCCGGGGCGACACCAGTTTGTTTAAACATATTTGGGTGGTCAGGGATAAGAACACTGGCGGCGGCATTCGGATCGGTATTGTCCGCTTGAATGTGCATGCCAATGAAAAGGCTGCAGATTCTTTGTCCGAACGATTGGCGAAAGAAGATTTTACCAGAAGGGAAGCGGTGCGCAAGGGGGATGTTACGGTCCGGCTCGGCATAGGGACTGTACAAATGCGCGGCCCTGGTTACCGGCACTTTACTTTTTCAAATTGCAAAAAAATAAGCACCCCACAAGTGATCCGCGATAGGGCGCTGAATATCAGCGTCTTCCAGACGGATTCGGTGTGGATGAACCTCGATGTAAACGAATTGACCCTGGATTTCCCAAATTTTGCCGTCAAAAACACCCAGTTTGTTCACCTGGAAGGCAAAAGCAAGCGCACCGCCATCAATAATTTTTCAGGCGGTTCCCTGGATGCTTCGCAGATGATCTCGAAAGATCTCTATATGTACAACAGCAAAGAAGCCAATATCCACATTTACGCGAGCGACCTGGCGCGTTTAAGGCAAATGGAAAAATGTAATATTCAGGTGGAAGGGAATCCGCCCTACCAGTGGATAGAGGGGATGGAGTGACTATTCGTGAGTGGTGAATCGTGAGTCGTGAATCGTGAGTGGTGAGTCGTGAGTGGCATTTCGTTGAAGGAAAAAGGTGCTCACTACTCTTCAACGAAATG
>JADLCC010000091.1 GCA_020847425.1 Saprospiraceae bacterium | reverse complement strand
TCCTGTAAGGCAAGTTGCCATTCGTTTAGCCCGGATGCAGCATCGATATGTTGTTGTAGTACTTTTCTGCCGGCAGGATCCAAGACACGCAGTGTAATGGCCTCCTCTTTCGGCAGATTGAACTGTACGGTTAATTGATCTCTGGCGGGAGAAGGGAACAGATTCAGCACACCGAATGCTTCGTTTCCCCGCGTTAGCGCAAGAGCAGCGGAAAGGTTTTCCGCGCCGTCATAATCCACCGAACGCAGGCGATAAAAGGCACGTGCAGGTGGCGCCGGGTCTTCAAATGTGTAGTGCACAGGCGTTTGAGCATCCATCTGGCCGCCCAGCCGACCGATTTCAAGCCAGTCTATCCCGTTTGCAGCGCGTTCAATAATATGAGACTGCACATTTTTTTCAGATAAAGTTGTCCAGTTCAGTATATTGGAATGCTCCTCCATGCGACCGCTGAAAGAAGCCACCTCCAGCGGTAATACACTGTTCACGGCATTTCCGGACAGCACTAAACTAAATGGGAACGCTGGCGTATTCTGGCCATATACCCGGAAATAAAAAGTGCTGCTGGCGGGCAAGCCCGGAATAGTCAGGGTTTCAACAGCGCCGGGTCCGCCCTGGTCGTTGCAGGATATTGGACCGGTATTGCAACCTGCGAAAAAGTGAACCACCGGATTCCCCGTACCATTGGCAGGCGTAGCAGAAATGTTTACCGTGCCTCCGGAGGAATTGGTAGTGAAGCGATACCAAACATCCTGAACGATAGAAGAAGCGATAAAAGACCCAAGGCAATTCGCTCCCGGCGTGGTTTGTGTGGCCACTTCGTTGGTCTGCATGCCAGGATCGGTAAAGGTACCTGCAGTAGGGGTTAAATTGATCGCGCCGGTACATTCGTCGTTGGCAGGCAATTGGTGCGTTACACAAATGGTAAAGGTCCCTACTGCAGAGGCTTCACTGCTATATACCCGGATCAGGTATGTATCGCCGATGGTGAGGCCGCTCAGGTTGCCAGTTTCCGTGCCCGTACCGGATACGCTGTTGAAACAGTTCAGGTCGGTGCCATTGCAAGCGCCGGTACGCACATGGATCACCGCATCGAAAGCGGAACTGTTGACAGTTATCGTGTGCGACGAACTGACGGCTGTAAATTTGTACCACACGTCATCGTCGGCCGTGCCCGTTCCTATGCAGGCTGCAATACTTTGCGAGGCTCCGGCAGTGGTGCCGCTGGTAGTGGAACAAACCGGAGTGGAGCCCAGCGTCACGGCATTTGCACAATCGTTGTTGGCTGGCGGAGCCGGATGCGTGACACAAATATTGAAAGAGCCGGTAGTGCCCGTTTCAGTGCCGTATACCCGGATGTAATATGTATTGCCTACAGTCAAACCGGTGAGTGTGGCGGTTTCCGTGCCTCCGGCGCCCGTGGCGTTCATGCAGACCAGTTCGGCGCCAGGACAAGCACCCGTGCGGACATTCAGCGCCATATTCAGCGTTGCGCTCGATACCGTAACTGTCTGCACGGGATACACGGCTACGAACCGGAACCACACATCGTCGTCGGCGCTTCCGGCGCCGCAGGCTGCCAGGCTTTGGGTAGCGCTGATGGTACTACCACTCGTGTTGGTGCAGGTAGTGCCGGAAGTAAGCAGCACGGCGCCGCTGCATTCGTCGTTTGCCGGAGGCGTGGCTATACAAATATTAAAACTACCACGTTCATTTATACCGAATACCCGTACGTAATAAGTTGTACCTACGGCCAGGCCAGTCAACGTATGTACTTCAGCCAAACCTGCTGCTGCGATGTTTTGGCAAATCAGGGAACTGCCATTGCAGGGGCCTGTAAGCATTTCTATGGCCAAATTTAAAGATGGTTCGCCGGGCGCGACGGTCACCGTATGGGAAGCCGACGTAGCAACAAAGCGATACCACACATCATCGTCCGAGTTGTTGCCGCTGTTGCAATCCGGCAGGCTTTGGGTAGCTGCAACGGTGCTACCACTAATGGGCGCGCAGCCGGCGCCAGGCGTAAGCAACACGGCGCCCGCACAGTCGTTATTGGCTGGTATAGGTATATGCGTGACACAAACGGTGAAATTTCCTGTGATAGCAGGATTGTCGCCGAACAAACGGATAAAATAGGTAGTGCCGACTGTAAGAGTGGTGTACGTAACCGTTTCCGTTCCGCCTGTACCTGTATTGTTGACGCAGCCGAAACCGGCCCCCCCGCAAGAGCCAATGCGCACATTGATTACAAGATCCATGGTAGCACTGGAAACAGTGATGGTGTGGTTGGGCGAAACCGCCACAAACTGAAACCAAACGTCATTGGCAGTGGTCGAAGCACAGGTAGACAAACTTTGCGTTGCGCCTGCCGTACTGCCGGTTGTGTTGACACAGGAAGTGCCGGAAGTAAGCGATATAGCCCCAGAACAGTCATCATTGGCAGGTGGATGGGTAACGCAAATAGTAAAAGTACCCGAGGTCAAAGGATCACTGTTGAAAACACGGACGTAATAAGTATTGCCGATGATTAAGTTAGACAGCGTTGTTGTTTCCGTGCCTCCCGGGCCGGCGTTGTCGACGCAGCCGGCGGTATTTCCCGGACACGAACCGGTGCTTCCGCGCGCATTTATGATCAAATTCAGTGTAGTACTGGATGCTGTGATCGTATGGATGGGTGATACTGCCACAAACTGGTACCACAGGTCATTCGCTGTCGTCACCGCACAGGCGGCAATGCTCTGCGTAGCGCCTGTCGTATTGCCGCTGACTGGCGTGCAGACAGAAGACGAAACTAAAAGAATAGCGCCGGTGCAATCGTCGTTCTCGGGTCCTGAAGTAACGCAAATGGTAAAAATACCGCGCGTGTTGGTACCCTGGGTAAACACCCGGGCATAATAGGTAGCCCCCGGCGTCAGGTTCGTCAGGTTGATCGTTTCCGGAGCGCCGGCGCCACCGGAAACAGAACAATCTATTTCGGTAGCGCCACAGACGCCACCTCGAACATTCAGTATCAAATTCAGGGAGGCGCTGTTCACAGTAACGGTATGCGTGCTGGAAACAGCCACAAACTGATACCATACATCGTCATCCGAATTGCTGCCGCCGCTGCAATCCGGCAGACTTTGCGTAGCGCCCCTGGTATCTCCGGTCGTAGTGGTGCAAGTAGAAGAAGATGTCAGCAGAATCGCGCCGGAACAGTTATCATTGACAGGCACAGGCGGTCCGATACAAATATCGAAACCGTTTCCGCCGGTACCCGCTTCCTGGCTGTACACGCGGATGTAATAGGTGGCGCCCACGGTCAGACCGGTCAGCGTAGTGCTTTCCGTACCACCTACGCCGGCAGCGTTAACGCAGGCAATACTTGTGCCGTTGCAGGCGCCTGTACGCACATCGAAGGTCATATCGAAGTCGGCGCTGAAGACTTTAACCAAATGCGAAGTAGCCGTAGCATTGAACTTAAGCCACACGTCGTCGTCGGCACTGCCCGTGCCGCAGGCAGGCAGGCTTTGGGTAGCGTCGTTCGTACTTCTATTGGAAAAATTGCAGGCCAATGAACTGGGTGTAAGCGAGATAGCGCCCGCGCATTCGTCGTTGGCAGGCGGCGAAGGCCTGGTGACACATATATTGAACGTAGTACCGGAAACGTCGAAAACCCTGATGTAATACGTCGTGCCTACCGTCAAATTGTTGACGGTAAATGAAAATGTTTCGTCCACACCAGGTAGATCAATACTGACGCCGCTGCAAGTCAATTGGGAGCCACTCGTACAATTGCCGTTACGGACCTGCACATACACCGAACCGGAAGAACCGCCGGAAAAAGTATGCGTACTGGAAACGGCCGTAAACCGAAACCATACGTCGACAGGGTCTACCTGTAAAAGGCAACCCGGCAGGCCCGAACCGGTAGCGCCGGCCGTGGTACCGTAAAAAGGATTGCAGGTATAACCGGGAATCAGTTCGATCGCACCGGCGCAGTTATCATTGGGAAGCGTATTCGGGTGTGTGACACAGATGGTGAAAGTTCCCTGCGCATTATTTTCCACGCTATACACTCGCAGAAAATACGTAGACCCTATAGAAAGCCCGTTCAGCGTGACCGTTTCCGTGCCACCGTCGCCCGTGGCATTGGTACAAGTCAGCGAGGCGCCGGGGCAAGCGCCCGACAATGCTTCCACTACCATATCGAGCGTATTGCTGGCAACAGTGACCGTGTGCGTAAAGTTTTGTGCCGTGAATTTGTACCACACATCGTCGTCGGCACTGCCAAATCCATTGCAGGCCGGCGTACTCTGGGTAGCGCCCACGGTCGTACCCGTGGTAGTGCTACAGGAGTTGGAAGAATTTAATTGGGTAGCGCCCGAGCACTCGTTGTTCGCCGGCGCAGGCAGATTGGTTACACAAATATTGAAAGAACCGCCGGTACCGCTTTCCATGGTGTACACCCGAATGAAATAGCTGGTGCCAATGGTAAGGCCGGTCAGGTCGACCGTTTCCGTGCCACCGACGCCGGTCGCGTTGAAACATCCCAGGCCGCCGCCGTTACAGACACCGGAACGCGGATTCAGCACCAGGTCGAGCGTGGCACTGGAAGCCATGATGCGGTGCCCGAGTGCGGTTGCCGTGAATTTATACCACACGTCGTGATCGGCCGAACCAAAGCCTCCGCAGGCCGGGATGCTGTTGGTAGCAGCCACTGTAGTGCCGGTCGTGTTGACACAACTGGCGCCCGGCGTCAGGTTGATGGCGCTACTGCAGTTGTCGTTGACGGGTTGGGCGAACAGGTACGTTGTCATACCTGTGAAGAGGACAGTGAAGACCTGTTTTAACAGAAGAATTGCAGTGTTTTTCATAATAAACCGGAAAAAAATGCCTGAAAAAAAATGCGGCCGACAAGCAAGCAGTTTTGCTGTTAAAGCCAGGGCAAAAATCCGGTTGAAAGCACAAAAAAAGGGTGCGCGCAGGTTGCAGGAAGGTGCGCGCAAGTTGCATTTTCGGGAATGATAGGTGGTAAAGCGCTCAGTTCACACCACTTGGTGGAACGCCGAATTTATCTTTGAACGCTTTGGAAAAATACTTTTCGCTACCGAATCCTACGCGATAGGCAACTTCGTACACCAGTCCTTCGCGGTTGCGGAGCATGGTCATAGCGCGGTCGAGCCGGTAAGCGCGCACAAAATCCGTCACATTCTGATCCGTCAGCGCTTTCAGTTTGCGATGGAGTTGCGTCCGGCTGACAAACATTTTGCGTGCCAGGTCTTCCACGCTGATGGTTTCGTCGGACAGGTGTTGTTCGACAGTCTGGATGAAACGGTTCAGGAATTCCCGGTCGCGTGCAGAGAGGATGTCCGACGCTTCCGGCTCACCGTCCTGCTGCATCGACTGGCTGTAACGCTCCCGCAAGCGGCGGCGGCTTTCCAGCAGGTTTTCCATTCGCGCCAGGAGTTCATCGCTATTAAAAGGTTTGGAAAGGTAATCGTCCGCGCCGGTCTGCCAGCCTTTGATACGCGCATCGACGGTAGATTTGGCGGTTAGCAGAATGATAGGAATGTGGGATGTAAGTTCGTTGTTTTTTAAATCATCACAAACGGCATAACCGTCCTTACGCGGCATCATGACGTCGGAGATCACCAGATCGGGGACTATTTCCAGTGCTTTTTCCACACCTTCCTGCCCATCGGAGGCTTCCTCGATCTGCCAGTTGGGGCCGATACAGGTTTTGATAAAACTGCGCAATTCAGCGTTGTCCTCGACGAGCAGGACAGTCGGCCGGTCTTCGGAAATATCCGTTGCCTGATGGAAGGTGGTTAAGGCATCCAGTTTCGTGATGTTTTTTCTTGCCGGATCCGCGGGCTCCACGGCGCCCGGCTGGAGAGGCAAACAGAAAGTGAAAATTGTACCTTTGTCCGGCTCGCTTTGAACGCTGATGTTGCCGTGCATCAGTTCAACCAGTTCTTTGGTCAAGGCCAGCCCGATGCCTGTACCTTCACCGGGACGGGTGTGCGTAGCATCGACCTGATAAAAGCGATCGAATATTTTGCCCAGGGATTCCGGCGGAATACCAATGCCGGTGTCCGTTACACTGATTGCAGCACTCGACTGCTCCGAAGTGGATGTGTTGTTACAGTATACGGTGACTTTTCCACCGACAGGCGTAAACTTTAATGCATTGGAAATCAGATTGCTGATCACCAATTCTGCTTTATTCTGATCGAACAGTGCAGGCGGAATCGTATCGGGTAATTCAAGCGAAAACTGAACACTTCGTTGTTCGGCCAGTGGTTGAAATGATTGGAAAATACTCCGCACAAGTTCCGGCAGATCACCCAACCGCAGATCGAGACCCATGCTGCCATTTTCCAGTTTGGCCATGTCGAGCAACTGGTTCACCAGCCCCAGCAGGCGTCGGCTGTTGGTTTCCACGTGCTGTGCATTTTGGCGCGTATTCGGTTCAGCGGTTTCGGCCAGTATGCGGCGCGCAGGTTCGAGGATCAGGGTAAGCGGTGTGCGAAACTCATGGGTGATATTGCTGAAAAAGTTAGTTTTCATTTGCTCCAAAGCCTTTACACGCTCCGTTTCGCGTTGCTCGAACGCCAGTTGTTCGCGTTCCTTCACCCGCCTGATCTGGAACTGATACAGGCGCCAGCCCGACCAGATCAGCGCCAGCACATATAGCAGGTATGCCAACTGCGAACGATACCAGGGTGGCCGAATCACCAACACGACCGGATGCGGCATTTCCTGCCATTTGCCCTGTCCATTGGTGCCTTGTACCCGGAATTTGTACCGTCCGGGCGCCAGGTGTGTGAAATGCGCAAAACGAATGTTTCCTGTATTCACCCATTCGGCGTCCAGTCCTTCCAGTAGATAACGATAACGATTTTGAGACGGGTCTGTAAAATCGAGCGCCGCAAACTCGAAAGAGACATTGTTTTCATCGTATGGCAAAGTGAGTAAGCGGAGGTATTCCAGGGGTTCCGTCAACGGGCTGCCTGCTTGCCCGAACAGGGCTGGCCGGTGGTTGATCTCCAGGCCGACCAGATATACCGGCATCCGCGTGGTATCGGCGTGCAGTGTTTCGGGGGAAAATCGGTTAACGCCGTTCACGCCGCCGAAAAGCAGTTCGCCGTTTGTTGCTTTGAAAAATGCCTGGGTGTTGAATTCGTTGTCCTGCAAACCCTTCGCAGCCGTGTAGGTGATGATTTCTGCCGACAAAGGGTTTGTCGCGCGGGGCACAAGTCGTACCAGTCCCCGATTGGTGCTGCACCACAGGCTGACGGGTTGATCCGATGCTTTCTCATTGCCCGGAAGTATGCCATATATTACCTGATCAGGTAGTCCGTCAGCCATTGTAAGGTGTTCGCAGTGGCCGGTTTGCAGATCCAGCCGATTAATTCCCCCGCCTTTGGTGCCGATCCAAAGCCAATGCGCTGGCTGAGCAGGATCTGGTAGCAGGCAAGCAATCACATTGTTATTTAATCCCTTTGGATTACCAGGATTCACTTCCAGTAATTGAAAATCTGGTCTTCCCGCATTCCACCGGGCCTTCACTAGTCCCAGTTTCGTACCGATCCACAGGTCGCCATTGCCATCTTCGGTCAGTGCTAAGGCCTGCGCAGTAGACACTTTTTTCCCAAACAGATGGGCATAACTGAAATATTCAATCTTGCCATTATCAGGATGGAAACGAAGTAACTGACCACTCCCGCCTGTGATCCATATATTTCCGTCGCGGCCCCGTATCTGTTGCATGTAATCATACATGTTTATCGCGAATGAAAATGTTTGGAGCAGTTTTTTATCGACTGTATAGTGGCGTAGAATACCCTGGTAAATATCTTTTTCCGGCACGCCAAGCATCCAAAAGCTACCATCTGAATCGAAAAGCAGATCCATATTGCGCTCGCCACCCAATTCGGGGAAGGCAACTTCCAGGCCCTTTAGCGTCTTTTTTGCCTCAAAAGAATAGATACTGGAGATATCGCGCCAGAAACGGGCACCTGTTGGACTTTGCCACACCCGCCAGGTGCTTTGTCCCGACACCTCTGGATGGAACAATTGCCGGCCTGGATTGATCTTGCGCAAACCGTAACCAAAGGTGCCGAGCCAGATGTTGCCGTTCCGATCAGTCTCCATACAATTGATGTCGCGGTCGGTTTCCCAATCAGGCCGGGAAAAATCAAATGTGTGATCAGCCCTAAGTTCCCAGAGTTTATTACCGTGCACCAGCCAGTAACGGCAGAGATGGTCGTACTCGATAAAATGATGATACCGGAGCCATGGTATGGGCGACTGGTAACGTTTCAGGCCATCTTCGCCCACACAAAACAGTTCATCGAAATTGCCTGCCGCCCAGACTTCTTTTTTATTTCTTTCAACCGCTATGCTGCCAATGTACGATGGTAAGAGCGGATTGCTAACCGGGCGCGCTACACCCGATTGCCGGTCGATGCGGTATTGTTTTTCGGTAGAAAAAAGACTTAAACCATCGGGTCCCGGTTCCATCCGTATCAGAATTTCCTGCTCATCGTAGGTTTCAATCCGAATCTGCTTGGCAATGACTTCATTGATCAGTTCGCTTTTATCCGGCAGGCGTTCTTTCCAGGAGGCAGGAATTTGCACATGCACCAGCGCATCCCTGCCTTGGATTAACCAGATCGAGCCATCTTGGTCTTCCACGATCTGACGAATAAAAGAAAAACCGTTGATGCCCTGAAATTGGAAGGGAAAGTGGTAAAAACGGCCGGATTGCGGCACGTACAGGTCTACTCCTTTGTTTTGCAAGCCGATCCAAAGCCAGCCCCGGCTGTCTTCGAACAAATAAAGCGTCTCATTGTCAGTCAGTGAAAAAGCATCGAAAGGATTGTTGCGAAAAATCTGGAAATTGTAGCCGTCGTAGCGGTTCAGTCCGTCTTTGGTAGCTACCCACAGAAAGCCGTCGCGGGTTTGCAACAAATCGAAGATCATCCCTTGGGAAAGGCCCTGCTCGATTGTAATACGATCATAAACAACCGGTTGCGCATGTATTGCTAAAGCGGGAAACAGGTAAATGATGATTAGAGATAAAAGCCATTTCATTACATTCAGATTACTTGGGTAAAGGTAAACCGGCTTCAACAATACAAGGTGATTTTTGGAAATAAAAACGCCTCATAAGTTGTTCACTTATAAGGCGTTATAGATTCAAAATTGTAGCCCCGAGTGGAATCGAACCACTATCTTAAGTTCCGGAAACTTATATTCTATCCGTTGAACTACGGAGCCATCGCTGTGTAGCGGGCGCAAAGGTAAGTAATGGTGGGGTTTTTCAAAACACCTGAGCATGTTTTGTTTGTTGAGAAAGTTGAGGAGTTGAGAAAGTTGAGTTGTTGAGGGGTTGAGATTGTTGAGGGTGGTAACTCATGGCTAAGTGGGAATGTTCAAAAATGCCATGAGTTACCACCCTCAACTTCTCAACCCTCAACTTTCTCAACAAACAAAGCCCTCAGTTGCTCAGTTTCTCCTCTATCCACCCCCTTGCTTCCTCCATCAGTGCGTCCGCATCGTCGCTCTGCAGGGTAGGTCCGTAATGCACGGTGACATGAATCGTTTT
The DNA here is from genome assembly GCA_020847425.1 of Saprospiraceae bacterium. GTDB lineage: Bacteria > Bacteroidota > Bacteroidia > Chitinophagales > Saprospiraceae > M3007. Next base: position 804 of record JADLCC010000091.1, on the reverse strand, counting down.
TTCCCGGAAACGCCGGCTCGCATGTGCTGGCATCGATTCTTTTCCAACCCAGAAGTCTGCTGTGTCGGCAAAACAAAGCGCGACAGGCACAACAGGGAACTCTGAACGGGCGGCCAACTGGAACGCGCCTTTGCGGAAGGGTAGGGTGCCGGGCAGTCCGGAAGTGGTGCCTTCCGGGAAAATCATCACCTGGAATCCCGCTTCGATCCTGCGGCCGATGAGGCGAAGGATATCGCTGCGGCTGGCCGAGTTTTCCCGTTCGACGTACAGGATGCCCGCCATGCGTGCACCTTTTCCGATGATAGGCCAGCCGGCCATTTCGGCTTTGGCGACCGGATATGCATCCACATCGCGGAGCAGGATAATCGGATCGAGGTAAGAGCGGTGGTTGCCGACCAGCAGGCAGGGAAAATCCGGCGCCGTGCCCTTCGTTTCGATCCGGATGCCCATGGTGGACAGCAACTTGCGCGCCCAGCGCTGCCGGATACGCATCGCGCGCCGTACGCTGTGGCCATGGATAAGTCCGCGCAGCCAGATCTCGGCAACGATAGCGGTGGTATACAAGAGAAAAAAAAGAAGCCTTGCTACAAGTCGGAGGGTTTTCACGGGGCAAAAATAGTGGGATTTGTAGATAATCCGTCCTACCCGTGTTCCATAACTCTACGGTGGTAAAAAATCCCGCAATAAAAAAAGGCGCGAGCAACACGCCCGCGCCTTCCAAAATCGGTATCTGGATTAGTAATTTTCTTGTTAGTGCTACATGGTAGTCAGTGCTTCCTGCAATTCATCCACCGTAATATCCAG
>JADLCC010000090.1 GCA_020847425.1 Saprospiraceae bacterium | reverse complement strand
TTATCCGAACATCACATACAAACTGGGTAAGGTGACCGGGCTGACTAAAAAAGGCGATGGCTACGATATCAACGCCACCGGCTACCTGACGATCGCAGGCGTCACCAATACCATTGATATGTATGTACGTGGAAAGTCCGGCAGTGATGGTAGCATCACCTTCAGCGGATCCAAAAAACTGAAAATGACCGACTATAAAATCAAGCCGCCGACCGCCCTGCTGGGCACGATGACTACCGGCGACGAAGTCGAAATAGTATTCCAGGTAACCCTTAAATAACGTTTGAAAACAATCACAGAACTTAAATCAACTGTTTTATGAAAAACGTCCTTATCCTCTCGACATTTGCGCTGCTATTCAGCGCCAACTGGGCACTCGCTCAACAACCTGACATCCAGTATTTCCGCCCCTGGAACAAAGAAGGTATCAATGTATTCGAACCTTCCAAAAAGGCTCAACAACCTGAATTTACCGGGTTTAAAATCCGCATCGGCGGCTCATTTACCCAGGATTTCCAATCCCTGAAACACTCCAACAAGCCCACCTATGTTGCTACTTCTGCCACTAACCCGGCCAATAAAAACTTTCTGTACGGTGTAGTAAAAGCCGAAGACTCCACTTCAGTTACGCTTTCCGGTTTCAACCTGGCTATGGCCAATCTGAACCTGGATATGCAGATCGGAGACGGTATCCGCGTTTGTCTGGAAAACTATATGTCTTCCCGCCACCACTCCGAATTCTGGGTAAAAGGCGGTTACATCCAATTCGACAAACTGCCAATGTTCGGCAGCCCCGAATGGTTTACCAACAACGTCCGCGTTAAAATTGGTCACTTCCAGCCCAACTTCGGCGATATGCAGTTCCGCCGTACCGATGGCGGTAATACCATGTTCAACCCGTTTGTGGAAAACTACATTTTTGATGCATTTACCACAGAGATCGGCGGTGAAGTGTATGTGTTCCCGGTTGACGGCTTTATGGGTATGGTCGGTATGACTTCCGGCTTCATCAACGGTAACATCGACAATTACCCGGATGCAGTAGTGGCGCCCAACGTAGAACCCACGGAGAAAAAACCATCTATTACCCTGAAACTGGCCTACGATAAAACTTTCGGCGATTTCCGCTTCCGGTTGTCCGGCTCCTTGTATAACAACGGCGGCAGTGCGCGGAATACCCTGTATGCAGGCGACCGCACCGGCTCGCACTACTTCATGGTAGCAGAACCGGTTGGAGGTACCTATTCCGCTAACTTTTCCTCCGGCCGTTTTACAGCCCTGGGTATTGCCAACAAGGTGAATGCGATCAGTATCAATCCGTTCATCAAATTCAAAGGTCTGGAAGTATTCGGTGGTTATGAAATCATCAAAGGTCGCTCGAACACGGAACGCGACGGCGCAGAACGCAAATTCAACCAGGTGGCTGTAGAAGGTCTGTATCGCTTCCTCCCGAACGAACAAGCCTACCTCGGTGCACGCTACATTCAGGCTAAAGGCACACCTCCCGGATTCGCCAGTGAAATGTCGATCAACCGCATCGCAGTGGCTGCCGGCTGGTTCCCAACCAAAAACATGTTGCTGAAAGGCGAGTATGTGATGCAGCAATACAAAGATTTCCCAACCAATGACTACCGGAACGAAGCCGAATTCAGCGGATTCGTTGTGGAAGCGGTGATTGGATTCTAATTAAAATTGATAGGAATGAGGAATGAGGGATGAGGAATGAAAATAGCCACTCTATAAAGCGATTTCCGTTTTTTATCATCCCTCAATCCTCATTCCTCAATCCTCATTCCTCCTCAACATTGCATTATGTTTTACGATAAAACCCGTTGGACATGCAATTTCCTGCTGCTGGTGGCAGGTATTTTTCTAACAGCAAGTACACTCGATCACACCCTTGCTGTTAAAAAACGCTACCATATTCAGGAAGGAAGTAAACTGTACCTGAAGGGAACATCGAACGTAAACAAATTTACCTGCGATTGCCAGGATCAATATACGCAGCAGGTATTGGAAGTAGAACGCAATGGCGGTTATGCCCGTTTTCGCAATGTGGCGTTGCATTTGAAATCGAAAAATTTTGATTGCCACAACCGCAAAATCGACAACGATATCCAAAAAGCGCTGCAGGCCGATCAGTATCCGCACATCAAAATTACACTGGTGGATACCTGGCAAAATGCCAAATGCCTCGAAGGCGGGTGCAAAGACTGGTTCGACGTGCAGGCGAAAGTCCATGGGACCATTACAAAAGTCACCAAAGAACAAACCATTGCTGCGCAGGCCAGGATGCTGGGCCCCAACCGTTTCCAACTCCGCGGCGAACAAGCCCTGCAAATGAGCGCATTCGGCATCGACCCCCCGGAGGCTATGTTCGGAATGATCAAAGTGAACGACTGGATTACTTTTCACTTTGACCTGATCGTAGCGGTAGACGAGGTGCAAATGTGAATAGTGAGTTGGGAATAGTGAGTTGGGAGTGGCGCGTTCTTTTTTATTGCTTAAAAAATTAAAACCTGACCATGAAAAAATTTCTGATCAAAGGTATTGTTGCAGGCGCTGTCCTGTTGGTGTTTAGTTATGTCGCACTATATCTTTTAGTTGCGTTTTTCCCCGGGCTGGCGGAGTTGTACTACGATCCTATTTTCAGCATGGAAGGCGATAAGGGAGTCATGTATTTCCTGCACCCTTTCGTCCTGAGTTTTGCGCTGGCCTGGTTCTGGCGGCGCTTCAAAAGCCTGTTTCACGGCTCTTTCTGGTGGCGCGGTATCGAAATGGGACTGGTGTACGGACTCATCGCAACCTTGCCCTGTATGTGGATCACCTTTAGTTCGCTGGCGGTATCCGCCAGTCTGGTGTTCACCTGGCTGATTTACGGGGTGGTACAGGCGATGGTAGTGGGGATTATTTATGCGAAGATCAGCCCCTGAGGTTGTATGGGGACGCGGATTACACGGATCATGCGGATTTACGCAGATTTTTGTAAGAAGAGACTTCGTTTAAAAATATTGATAATCAATGATCTATTGACCGGACGATCCAAAGTCGCCCGGTCAATTGCGTTAGAAACTGTTTTTAGGGTTTTACACCCCCGCGTTCTAAATCAAGAGTGTTCAAAATTCTGTGGCTCACCTATATTCAGAATATTGAAAATCAATTAGTTAATTAAGGTGTGTCACAGTTTTTTGAACATACTCTCTAAATCTGTACGATCCGCGTTATCCCTTTTTCCGCAGCAACCACCCCGGCCGCATTTTCCACGGATTCCGCCACGATTCTGCTATTTCCAGAAAATCACTATCCTGTTCAGCCCGCGCACGCGCCAGCGCCTGTTGCCACACGTATTCCGGTAGCAGGTAATATTTTCCACCTAAGTCCTTGATTTTCAAATCATTTTCTTTTTTGGCAAAATATTGCAACGTAGGTAGCCGCACACCCGCCGCAATCCGCCACAGCCGGGAAGAATCGATAGCGTATTCCGGCAGCCAGGGCATCGCATCCGTGCCGGTAGTGAAGGTGTAGAATTCTGCCAGCGCATTGTGAGCGATCACTAGTTCAGGTCTTGAAGCCAAGTCACCGGGTCGCTCCAAGCGACCTGGTGACTTGGCATGAAGCGCAGACACCCCATTAAAGTATTGCTGAACGCGCTCCGTTATCCGCTGAAACTGCCCATAATCCGGGTCGTGCAGCGCGGGCTGGTAACTTTTCCAGGAAAAAAACGAGCCGCCGAGCAACAACAGGTAGCAGCATACTACGCCGATTTCACCGCCGGGAACACGTATGCGGGACAAACAGGCCACAGGGACTAACAAAATAAAAACCATCCAGAAACGCCAGGCCAGTCCGGTGGTCGACCATTCCAGAAACGGGAAAATCAGCACGGCACACAGTAATAGCAAGGGAAGCGCTGGGTGGTTTTTTTGCCGGAAAAAAACGAACATGTTCCATAAAAACAGCGCGGTCACCGCACCTATTTCAAACAGCCAACATGCTGAAATACGCTGAAAATCAAAAGTTTGCATGAAAGACCAGGGCGCAAATTGTGGCATTGCGCTGATGATGCCTTGCAAACGCCCCATGTCCGCTACATGCGCCAGTCCGGGCAAAAACTGCCCTGCCAGAAAAAATAAGCCCAGTACCGCAGCGCCTGCAATCAGCGCTTTTTTCAGAATATCCGCGCTGATGAATGTTCTTAAGTGAACCGCCAGGTATACCACGAGGTACAGCAGCGCTAGTCCGAAAGTCATCCGGTGACCGAAATAATTGAGCACAAGCAGCACGGCGGGCGCCACCCACACCAAACGCCTGCTTTTCTGTTGATCCACACTCCAGATAAACAACCAGAGCAAGAGCAGACCTAGGAGGTTTTTAGGGTACTGCGCTGCGAAGTACGTCAGTTGGGGCGAAAAAAGAGCGATCCCGGCGGGCCATCTTGCGCCATGATAAGGCGGGAAAAAGTAGAGCGCAGCTACCCAAAATCCGCACAACATCGCCACGCCCGTTTTCATCCCCGTCACATAATCGCCTGTCAACCAATAAAATAAACGCAGATAAGGATAAATCAGCGAGGCCTCCGGCGAGTGCATCCGTCCCGTTTCTTCCAGCGATTTCAACTGCACGAGGTAGAAATAACTGTCCCAGCCATTGGCGAAGGGCGTCTGGGAGAATGCCCAAAAACGCAGCAGAGCCGAGAGGGCGGCTAAGGCCAGGCCGGTGAGCAGGAAGGAGACGTTGCGGTTGTTCATTTCTTCTTTGTTGAGGGGTTGAAATTGTTGAGGGGTTGAGAATGTTGAGGAGTTAAGGGTGGTAACCCAGGCTTAGGTTACCACCCTCAACTCCTCAACATTCTCAACCCCTCAACAACCTTTTCATTTCACCCTAAACTCCCCAATCATCTTCGTTCCCGTGATCGTTTCCGGCGTAACTACCAGTTCGTCCCGGAAAATACGCGTCACCTCCTCCCGGGTATTGCCTTCGTAATAGGCGGCCAGGTTGTACTGATTGAACCATTTCCCGAAAACCGTGAGGGTGGCGCTGCGCGCGTCGCTTTTGCTGAGTTCCCAGTTGCCATCGGCCAGGATCTGGTCGCCGGTGTCCTCGACCAGTTCGTACATCACAAAAGTGCCGTCGGAGCGCAGGATGATCGATTTTGTAGTGGTTTCAGCGTCTTCCGTCTGGTTGCTGATCCGGCGATTCAGCACCTGCTGGAGCGGCGAATTACCGGAGGCTGTTTTGATTTCATTGCGGATACGCTCCGAAAAACCAGTTTTTACAACCAGCGGCGTCTCCCCATCAAAAAATAATATTTCACTGATTGCCAGGTCTTTGTATTTCTTTCCGGGGTACATACTTTTGATATTCAGTTCAAAAACCTTGCCTTGCGCCGGTGTGTTCAGGTCGATTTTTTGCCCGGCTTTGCTGTCGCGCAGGGTGTACGTTTGCATGGGTCCGCCAGATGCGCCGAACGCAAAATCGCGGACACGGGTATTGGCGGAGAAGTGTTCGTCGGAGCGTTGGTAACCGTTCCATACCTGTATGGAAGTGATGTGAACGGCTTGTTCAAACTCAAAACGCAGCGTTTCATTTTCACCGGAAGTGGCGGCATTGCCTTCCACCCAGGCAAATTCCTTCCGGCTGTCGAAGAGGTTGGCAGCGTTGAACGCCGAAGCGGGCGCCAGGGTGCTGCTCGCAGTGATATTGCCCGCCTGCTGTTGCGGCGCCACGAGCCGCACTTCCTGCTGTTTGTCATTCCACAATTGTACGGAGTGGATGCGGATAGAAGCATTTGCCGGGAAAGTGCGGATCATCGTTTTTACATCGTTTTTCACTACATCGACGGCGCTTTCCTTGCCCGTGGCATTAAAACGCAGGTACAGCGACTTGACCGGCTGGGCGCCCAGCATCACTTTTTGCCCCGGCGCAGCGGGCGTCAGCGCAGTTCCATTTACATAAACCTGCAGGAGGCCTTTTGCAGGGTCCATGCTGCCTTCCACGGCGCTTACCTGTAAGGCCGAAAGCGGCAAGGCATTTTGAAAATACAACATAATGCCTTCATCAGGCCCGGCGCCGGTCTGCGTTTCCCAATACGTATCGCTGCTGGTATCAAACAATGCGCTGATATCGTGGCCGGGTAGGGTAGAGGTGGCATAACAACCTTCGAGGAATAAGGCTGGCCGGGTGTCGGAAGGCGCCACCGGTGTGCTTGCAGGAGGCTGTGTGCCCGGCTGTGGATTGTTGTTACAGGCTGCGAGCAAAAGCAACAGGCTGAGGAAAATGTTGTTTTGTTTCATTTCAAAAAGTTTGTTTGGCAAATGTACAGCATGGGTGGCAAATGATTTGCTCATGCATAATTCCTTCATTTTCAAGCCCTGAACTTTGTCATTCAAGTGGCAAAATTTGGGGATGGGGCTAAAAATGTTAAGGAATTTGCTTGGCCGAATACAAAATACTCTACTTTTGGCGTTCGCAACATTTCAAAAGAAAACAAACGGTTTCACCAGTAAACAGCATACAGTTTTATGACACTGAACGCCTTCCTATCCTTCTTTTTCCTGCAAACCACCACCACCAGACTTTCCGAAGTGAAACCTGCTGAAACAAAAAGCCTTTTCGACATCATAACCGGCAGCAGTCTTTCCGGCCAGGTGGTGATCGGAATCTTGTCGCTCCTGTCCATTTATGCCTTCTATATCATCATTGAACGCTACCTCACGCTTACCCGTGCAGGACAGGTGGATCAAAACTTTATGAACAGCATCCGCGCCAGTGTTGAAAATGGCAACCTGCAAGCCGCCAAGGCGCTTTGTCAGAGTGTCGACGCACCGATGGCCCGTATGGTGGAAAAAGGTCTGGACCGCATCGGCAAACCGCTCGATGATATCAACCGTGCTATTGAAAACGTGGGTAACCTCGAACTGCTGAAACTGGAGAAAAACCTGTCAACCCTCGCATCAATTTCGGGTATCGCCCCGATGATCGGTCTGTTGGGTACCGTTATCGGTCTGATTATCTCCTTCCAGGACATGACCAACGCCGAAACGGTTACGCCAAAAGTGTTGTCGAATGGTATTTACCACGCCCTGACAGCAACGGCTTTCGGTCTGTTTGTGTCCATTATTGCCATGGCCGGCTACAACCTGCTGGTATCTACGCTCGATAAGGTTATTTTCAAAATGGAAAATACTGCCGTACAGTTTATGGACCTGCTGCAGGAACCGTCACGCTAATTGCGGTGATTTGATAGTTTGTTGGTTTGATGGTTTGAACAGCCAACTCATGGCTTTAATTACTACATCAAACCATCAAACCTTCCAACCTTCAAACCAACTAAAACTTATTCGTAAATATCAAGAAATATGGCACTTAAACGTCGTAACCGGGTAGAGCCTGAATTCAGTTTGGCAGCGATGATTGACGTCATCTTCCTGCTGCTGATGTTTTTCATGCTGACCTCCAATGTGGTCACCCCGAATGCCCTGAATTTGCAATTGCCTTCCAGCACATCCAAAACGATGGCCTCGCCGTCGCTTTCGGTTTCTGTCCGCAAAGAAGGCAGTTTTTATATAGATCGAACACCGGTCACGGAAGCCAACCTGGAAAGCAGCCTTCGGGCAAGGATTCGGGCTGCCGGCGATGATCCTGCTAAAACGACTATTTCCGTGAATGCCGAGGTAGGCGCTCCAATCGAGTATGTGGTAACGATTCTGGATGTGGCCAATAAACTGAAACTCAAAACCATTTTGAGAACAGATCCTAAAACAGAATAAAGGGAGAGCAATCGTGCGCAATAAATCTTTCTTTACTTATGTAAATTCAAGTCTCTAAGCATCCAATAACCAAAACACTTTTCACATGAAAGAGGCTATCAATAAAGAAGAAAATCGCTCCAGAGCAGCCATTGGCAGCATGATTGTGCATGCGATCCTGTTGGCTTTTCTGATTTTTTATACTTTCCCATCCTCAGATGTGCTCAAGGAAGAGCCTGTTATTCAGTTGGAATGGGGTGGTGGTGGCGACGACGCTGCTGCCGGACTGCCGGATGAGGGTCAGGGGGATGACCCGGCACAACAAGGCCAGCAAATGGAGGATCCTACTGTAAACGAACCGGTACCTGATCCGACGCCGACCCCGACGCCGCCAAGCTCCAAACCGGCTCCTTCGGAACCCGTACGGACGCCTGCCTCGAATACGCCCACTACCACCGACCCGGAAGTGGCAGCCATCAAAAAACAACAGGAAGCCGACCGCCAGAAACAGGCGGAAGCCGATCGCGTTCGCAGGGAACAGCAAGCAGCAGCGCAGGCAGAGGCCGACCGCAAACGCCAGGAACAGGCAGATAAAGACAAGAAAAAAGGCCAGTTCGGCGGTAGTTTCGGCAAACCCGGCAATACCGGCACCGGCCAGGGCAATACCGGCAAACCCGGCAACCAGGGTATCCCCAGCGGCACCGGCGACAATCCTTTTGGTAAAAGCACGGGCACCGGCGGTGGCACGGGCGGCGGCGATGGCACCGGTACCGGAGCATCCGTAGGCGGTGGCCTGGGCGGCCGTAAAGTGGTTACACGCGGCCGGATCAACGATACTTCACAGAAACAAGGCAAGGTGGTCATCGAAGTCTGCGTAGATGGCAGCGGCAATGTAGTCAGCGCCGACTACACACAGCGCGGCTCCACCACCAGCGACAGCGAACTGCGCAGCAAAGCCCTTTCGGCAGCGCGCGGTTACCGTTTTGCGGCTTCAGGCAGCGCCAAAGAGTGCGGCACGATTACGTTTAATTTCCAGTTAAAGTGAGTGTTTTGGTGTTTTAGGGTTTTGGTGTTTTAGACTGGTATCGCTTGGTATTCGTTTGAAAATTACCAGGAAGCATCATCCATTTAATCCGTGTTCTATTTTTTGCTCCTGTATATCCGAAGTCAGGGCAACGCACCCTAAAACCCCAAACCCCCAAAACACTTATTTCAAAAATCCAGCACAAACCGCGCCCCGCCGCCCACAGACGATCCCACCCGGATATCACCGCCGTGCAGTTGCATGATCTGCCGGGAAATACTCAGGCCCACACCCGTTCCGGTCGGTTTGGTGGTAAAAAACGGGATAAATATCTCTTCCAGCAATTCCGGAGCGATACCGGAACCATTGTCTTCCACTTCAATAAAGGGTTTGTTTTTCTGGTCGACTCCGGCACGTAGCGTAATACGCATTTCCTCGGTTCCACTTTTTTTGAGGAAGGCTTCCCGGGCGTTTTTTACCAAATTCAGGAGAACCATTTCCAGTTGGCCCGTATCGCCTTGCAGTTGGAGGTTTTCGGGCTGAATAAACACTTCAGTCTTGATTTTCAATTGTTTATGATCGGCGCTGGTGAGGGAAATCACACGTTCCAGCAGCGCCCGAACAGAAATGTCTTCCATTTTGGGTTGCGGAACGGAGGTGAACGAGCGATACGCTTCCACAAAATTCACCAGGCCGCGGCTGCGGGCGGCCACCACTTCGAGCGCTTCCGACAGGTCGGCCGACGCTTCGTTTTTGGGCAGGTCGAGCCGTACGATTTCCTGGGCAGTTTCCACCAGCGATACGATGGGCGTGATCGAGTTCATCATTTCGTGGCGTAGCACACGCGTCAGGTTGCGCCAGGCATCCACCTCTTTGCGTTGCAGTTCCGGGTGGATGTTTTGCAGGGTAAGCAGACGCACCGCACGTCCCTGGAGGTTGAGTGCCACCCCCAGCACCGACAATTGCCTGCTGGCTTCGGGTTGGTACAAAACTTTTCCTTTGGCGCTCAAGTGCTGGATAAAATGGATGAGCGGCCGGTGCCGGTCTGGCAGGTCGTTAAGGTGGTGCAGCCGGTAAAGGCCCAGCAGTTGCAGGGCGGCATTATTGGAGATCAGTACGTTGTTTTGCGCGTCAAAAACCAGCAATCCGGTACTGAGGTGCTGCACCATGGTATTGAGAAACAAGAGATTGGCTTCTTTTTCCGCACGTGTCTGCCGGAATGCTTCGAGGACTTCGTTGAATTGTTTGTTGACGGTTTCAAATGAACTGCCTTTTTCCTTAGCCGAAGAAAAGCGGATGGCAAAATCGGAGTAACGTACACTTTCAAAAAAACGCGCCAGGCGGCGGTTGGTATCGTTGACATACCGGAACAGGTTGAAACTCAACTGAATGGAAAATGCCAGCAACAGCAACGCCAGCCAGTATTGCGGATTTTCGTACGCGATAGCAGCAGCGGCGCCAATGGCAGCCACGAACAACCCTGTAATACGCCAGGCCAGGCCGGAAGAAAAAGATTGGGCAAATATCATGGGAGAAACTGTGAAATGGACGCTTTGTTGGGTTGAGATTGTTGAGAAGTTGAGGGGTTGAGGGTGGTAACTCAGGCTTGAGTTAATACACTCAACCCCTCAACAAGCCTGCGCAGCATGCCTCAACCCCTCAACAATTACCCGTAAAACTACTTCCTTTCTTTCCAGATCACATAGTTTTTATCCATTTCAGGCTGGTTATCTGGAACGGAGCGCAGGGGTTCGCAGGGCCGAAGGGTGTCGTAACATTGTTTCGGCAATTGTTGGTATAGCCGGGTGCCTTCCGTTTTCCAGGCCAGCATGTCGTCGCTGACTTCCCGGATGATTTTGCCGGGATTGCCCACAACCAGGCTGCGCGGCGGGATTTTTTCACCACTTTTTATAAAACACAGCGCACCGACGATGCATTCATCGCCCAGTTCCACCTCGTCCATCAATACGGCATTCATACCCACCAGGCAGTTGCGACCGATCGTTGCGCCGTGGATAATGGCGCCATGGCCGATATGGGCCGACTCGCGCAGGAAAACCGTTATACCGGGGAACATGTGTACGGTGCAATTTTCCTGTATGTTACAACCGTCTTCAATGACAATTTTGCCCCAGTCGCCGCGAATCGCAGCCCCCGGCCCGACGTACACATCCCGGCCAATGATGACATGGCCCGTAACGGCTGCCTGCGGATGAATAAAGGCGCTTTCGTGGACGACAGGGCGGAAACCGTTGAATTCGTAGGTCATTTTTAGTTATTGGTTATTGGTTATTCGTTATTGGTTATTCGTTATTGGTTATTCGTGTTGAAACTCATGGCATTTGTTGATCGTTGGGCCGAAAGATAATTCGATACAATTCAGGTCAGGGGATTGAAATTATTCTTTATTCATCATTTCCAGCCTGAAAGCCTGATAACGAATAACTGATAACGAATAACTTATAACCAATAACCAAAAAGAAACGTTTGGTCAAAGTACGTAGTTGTACAGCAAGTTGTCATAGAGTTGCCGGTTATTTGTTGTCGGTTTGAAATGTATCGGTCTGTGTCGCAGTGTATGTTATGGTGTACGCTACGTTTGTCATCCTGACGGGATCTGTCCGCTCTACGAGGGAAAAATTTGTGGGCACGTACCCGTAGAGTGGACGGATCCCGTCAGGATGACAAACGTAGCGTACACCGAAGCATGGAACTTTTCTCCCCAGATAACCAATAACCAGTAACTAATAACCACTTACCCAATGCGATTTTTCAGTTTGTTTTTTCTGTTTTTTATCCTTGTAAATCAAGGCATTACAGGCCAAAATCAATCTTTTGAACGGATAGATGTTCCACTTTTTCAAAATGGTGTCGAGCTGTCCTCCGCTTTTGCGGGCGGACTGAATACGCCGCAATTTTCGGCTGCCGACCTGAACCAGGACGGGGTGGAAGACCTGGTGGTATTTGACCGCTCGGGCGATGTAGTGCTGACTTATTTAAACGCCGGAACTCCCGGCCAGGTCAGTTATTCTTTTGCGCCCGAATACGCCTGTTTTTTTCCAAAAGTAACGGATTATGTGTTGTTGCGCGATTTTAACCAGGACGGCGCGGCGGATATTTTTTGCGCATCGACGATTCCCGGGTCGCAGGAAATGCAGGTTTTTCA
>JADLCC010000089.1 GCA_020847425.1 Saprospiraceae bacterium | reverse complement strand
GTGCCCGCAGTAAGGCCCACCGCCAGTCCGGCGACATTCAGGAAAGTGTACAGCGGGTTTTTGCGAAGGTTGCGGAAGGTGATTTTCAGATAGTTGGTCAGCATGGCAGAACTGGTTATCCGTTATTGGTTATCCGTTATTGGTTATCCGTTATTAGTTATTGGTTATCCGTATTGATAATCAAGTGTTTACAAAGAACTTGATGCGAGGTTTATCTGCATTACCTCACATGCCGTGCCGGTTTTGTTATCTGTTGATAATCAGGTATTTATAGAAGGGATTGTATGGAATTCTGTCCGATTTCGGACGCTGCTGTGCGGAAATGGGGTTAGAGTGTTTTGGCGTTTTGGTGTTTTAGTGTTTTGGTTAGTTCTTTGCTCATAACCCAGTAGTTAGACCAAGAGAAGGGCAGTCGAAAACACTAAAACACCAAAACACCAAAACACCAAAACACCAAAACACAAAAAAACACCTTAACGAGCCAAAAAACTCATCCCCGACTCCACGTCTTCCGCGAGTATGCCCACTGTTTTTACCGTCAGGGCCTGGATCATTCCATCGCGGCAATTGGCAAAATCATGGTGTAACGGGCAGGGATGTGCGGCGTTACAGCGCCTGATACCCAGTGCGCACTGGTCGAATACCAGGTTTCCGTCCGTTATTTTCAGGATATCGATCAAAAACATTTGTGGTGTGCCGGAATTGGCATAAAAGCCGCCATTCGGCCCTTTGATGGAGTCGAAAATGCCGTGTTTAACCAGGTCCTGCATGATTTTTCCGAGAAAATGATGCGGAACCCCCAGGGCATCGGATGCCTCCTGGAGACTTACCTTTTTACCATCCTTGCCGTGAATAGCCACATAAACGGCAGCGCGTAGTGCGTATCCAAATGCTTTAGAAAACATTCGGCAAAGATAAGCGCGCCCGCAATATTCCATGCGGTGATCAGAATCAGTCCGCGAACTGACGGCGCTCATCTGCCCGGCTTTCCCGCTGCCGATACATTTGTCAATAAAAAGAGTTTTAAATCTTTATTTATTGTATCAAAATCTCTTTCACATCATGACTGGTAAAACGATTGCGCTCACCACTTTTCTGCTGATTCTTTTTTTCGCCTGCACCTCTAAACAGGAAGCAGATAATGCAGCCAAAAATTCTCCTACGCCTTCCGATCTGGCAGAAAAGCAACCGGAAGTACACGGCACTGCAATCCAAACGGTGGAACTCACCAACCCGCTCAACAAAGAATGGGTGACTGCCGGTCAGGGTATTTACGATTCCAAGTGCCTGGCCTGCCACAAACTAACCGATGAAAAACTGGTTGGCCCGGGTTGGTCGGGTGTTACCAAAAAACGCGAGCCGACCTGGATCCTGAATATGATTACCAATGTGGAAATGATGCTCGAAAAGGATCCTGAAGCCCAGAAATTACTCGAACAATGTCTTGTGCGCATGCCCAATCAGAACATAACACAGGAAGAAGCCCGGAAAATTCTCGAATTCATGCGGAAAAACGACGGGGAGAAGTAAAGAGAAAAGGCAAAGGGCAAAAGGCAAAGGGCAAAAGGCAAAAGGCAAAATACAAAGGGCAAAAGGCGCTGAATGCCGAGTCGAAATCAGTTTGAGTTATCTTTTATTCAAATGTTTGAGTATCAAGCCAGATAACGAATAACTGATAACAGATAACTACTCAACTAATTCAAAATCAACTTTTATATGAAAATCAGACATCTTTTCCTGTTCATAGCCGGGGTGTTGGCGCTGCCGGCAATGCTGCTTACATCAGGCTGCAAACCCAAAAATATCGGTTCCGCCGTAGAAGGCGACGCCGCGCAAAAAGTATACGTCGCTCCCGGCAAGTACGACGAATTTTACAACATTGTTTCCGGGGGCTTCAATGGGCAGGTATCTGTTTATGGCATTCCTTCCGGGCGTTTGCTGCGCATTATCCCGGTTTTTTCCCAGTTTGCTGAAAACGGCTGGGGTTACAGCGAGGAAACCAAACCGATGCTCAATACCTCCCACGGTTTCGTTCCCTGGGATGATTCGCACCACATTGCGCTTTCGACGACCAATGGCGAACACGATGGGCGCTGGGCATTTGTCAATGGCAACAACACCCCGCGGATTGCCCGGATCAATTTGAAAACTTTCCGGACAGAGGAAATTATCGAAATCCCGAACAGTTCCGGCAACCACTCTTCGCCGTTTCTGACCGAAAACACGGAGTATGCTGTTGCGGGCACCCGTTTCAGTTACCCGATGGACGATGACGACTCGAACCCCGACGTTGCCATCAATACCTACAAGCAAAACTTTAAAGGCACCGTTTCTTTTATCGGCATCAACCCCGAAAATGGTGAAATGAAAGTCAGTTTTCAGGTGCTGCTGCCCGGTGTCAATTTCGACCTGAGCCGCGGCGGCCGCGGACCTTCGCGCGACTGGTTTTTCTTTTCCTGTTACAATACAGAGCAAGCCAACACGCTTTTGGAAGTGAATGCGTCGCAGAAAGACAAGGACTTCATCATGGCGCTCAACTGGAAAAAATGCGAGGAATACGTCAAAGCCGGCAAAGGCAAAAAATCCAAAGTCCGCTACGCCCACAATGTGTACAGCGACAAAACACATACCGGTACTTCCACCATCGAAACGGAAACGGTGGTACTCGATCCGAAGGAGTTGAAAGACATCGTTTACTTCATGCCCTGCCCTAAATCGCCGCACGGATGCGATGTGGACCCGACCGGCGAGTACATCTGCGGCTCCGGCAAACTGGCTGCTGTGATTCCGGTGTTCTCTTTTACGAAAATTCAAAAAGCCATCGCCGACAAGAATTTTGAAGGGACATTCGACGATATTCCCGTGCTGAAATACGATGCTGTGCTGCATGGCGAAGTGAAAAAACCGGGCCTGGGTCCATTGCACACCGAATTCGACGGCAAGGGTTTTGCCTACACTTCCTTCTTCGTTTCCTCTGAAATCGTCAAATGGAACATCGAAAAACTGGAAGTGGTCGACCGCGTACCGACCTACTATTCCATCGGCCACCTTTGTGTTCCCGGCGGACCGACGCGCAAACCACACGGAAAATACGTCATTGCCTACAACAAAATCACCAAAGACCGCTACCTGCCGACCGGGCCGGAACTGACCCAGTCCGCGCAGTTGTACGATATCTCGGGCGATAAAATGAAACTGCTGCTCGACTTTCCGACCACCGGCGAACCGCACTACGCCGAAGCCATTCCGGCAAGTTTGATCACACCCGGCTCCGTCCGGTTCTTCAAAATTGAAGAAAATCAGCACCCTTATGCCGCCAAAGGCGAAAAGGAAGCGAAGGTGTTCCGCGAAGGCAATAAAGTGCATATCAACATGACCTCCATTCGCTCCCACTTCAATCCGGATAATATCGAAGGCATCAAACTGGGCGACGAAGTGTATTTCCACGTCACCAACCTCGAACAGGACTGGGACGTACCACATGGTTTTGCCGTAAAAGGCGCCAACAACGCCGAAATCCTCATCATGCCCGGCGAAACCTGTACGCTGAAATGGACGCCGGACCGGGTGGGTGTATTCCCCATCTATTGCACCGACTTCTGTTCCGCGCTCCACCAGGAGATGCAGGGTTACGTAAGGGTGTCGCCGAGGGGTTCCGGTACGCCGCTGACATTCAGCATGGGCAATAAAGCCGAACCTACCGGAGCGGTGAAATAAAGGGCAAAAAGCAAGGAGCAAAAGGCAAAAGACGACCACTCGGCAAAAATTTGCCTTTTGCTTCCATTCAATTCCAAACACATGAACAAGCTCAGCAAAATAACACGCATTCTTCTTGGTGTCACGAGTCTTTCCCTGATCGCCACTTATTTCGTACCGCTCTGGCAAATCCTGCTTTGGGCGCCACAATACCCGGAAGGGCTGACCATGAAAATATGGGTAAACAAACTGAGCGGTGAAGTGGACATCATCAACGGACTCAACCACTACATCGGCATGAAACACATCAGCGTCGAGATGTTTCCGGAAGTCCAGTTTCTGGGACTGCTGATCGGGTTTCTGATCGCGGTGGGTGTGCTGGCGGCCGTGTTGGGGAATGCCCGTATCCTGTTCTTTTTCACCCTGTTATCTTATGTGTACGGCGTTGCGGCCATGTGGGATTTCTGGCGTTGGGGCTATGATTACGGGCACAACCTCGATCCCAATGCGGCCATTAAAGTACCCGACATGTCGTACCAGCCCCCACTGATCGGTTATAAAAACCTGCTCAATTTCACCTCCTATTCCGGTCCCGATACCGGTGCCTGGATGATCATCGGGGTGTGTTTGCTGGCAACCGGATTGTGGTGGTGGGAGTTTTTAAAACATAAAAAAAGTATGAAAACAAAACCGTGGACAACACTGGCAATGGGCATCGGCATCGTGCTGGGGACAACACTGCTGGTCAGTTCCTGCACTTCCGGTCCGGAACCGATCCGTTATGGCCAGGACAACTGTATGCATTGTAAAATGACGCTGACCGATAAACGATTCGGCTCAGAAATCGTCACCGGCAAAGGCAAGGTATTCAAGTTTGACGATCTGAACTGCCTGGTGGCCTACCTCGATGGCGGCGAACTTGCGGAGGCAGATGTTGCGCAGATTGTTGCGGTCGATTTTACAAAAACCGGCGCGTTCGTGGATGTTCAAAAGGCTTTTTTTCTTCAAAATGAAGCCCTTAAAAGCCCGATGCGCGCCGATATAGCGTCCTTTTCCGATCCTGCTGATCTGGCAAAAGTGAAAGCGGAGGTTGGCGGCGGACAGGAAATGAACTGGGAAGCCGTGCGCAAAAGTTTTCAATAAACATCTCGAAATGAAGCACTTATTGATCGGTATATTCCTCATTCTTGCCGGTGTCAGCCCGCTTATTGCCGCTGTCATAGAGGTTGGCGTGGGCTTGCCTTGCCCTGACATCCGCACTGCGCTGGATCGCGCAAGATCGGGCGACACCATTCTGGTACACCCTGGCATATACGCGGAAGGCAATCTGGCTATCAACAAACCGCTGACGCTGCTGGGTATCGGTTACCCTGTGCTCGACGGCAGGCACCTCGACGAGGTATTGACGGTCAACAGCCCTTACGTGACGGTGCGCGGTTTTGATATCCGCAACAGCGGGCAGATGAGCACCATGGACCTGGCAGGCGTCAAAGTGCTTTCCGCCGATTCTGTGCTGATTGAGGGAAACCGGTTTCAGGACTGCAATTTTGCCATTTACCTGTCCAATACCATCGGTTGCAGAGTCAGTAAAAATGTGGTGCAAGGCATTATTAAAGAAGAACAAAACAGTGGCAACGGTATCCATTTGTGGAAATGTTCGGGCGCGGTGATCGAAGAAAATTACCTGACGGGGCACCGGGACGGTATTTATTTCGAGTTCGTGACAGACTCCGAAATCAAGGGCAATACCAGCGAAAAAAACCTGCGTTACGGCCTGCACTTCATGTTTTCGCACAACGACCGCTACCACCACAACACCTTCCGCAACAACGGCGCCGGTGTGGCGGTCATGTACTCGCGGCAGGTCACCATGACCGAAAACTACTTTGGTTACAACTGGGGCAGTTCGGCTTACGGCATTTTGCTGAAAGATATTTCGGACAGCCATATCTGGAAAAACAATTTCGAGTACAATTCGGCGGGCGTGTACATGGAAGGCGCCAGCCGGATCATTCTGGAAGAAAATCAGTTTCGCGAAAACGGCTGGGCGCTGCGCGTGCAGGCCAGTTGCGACGCCAATGTGATCCGGGGCAACAACTTTTTCGGCAATTCCTTCGACGTGTCCACGAACGGGAGCCTGGTGCTCAACACCTTCAACGGCAATTACTGGGACAAATACGAAGGGTACGACCTCGACCGCGATGGCATCGGCGATGTGCCTTTTCGCCCCGTCAGCCTGTATGCTGTGGTGGTGGAGCGTATGCCGCACGCCCTGATGCTGATGCGCAGTTTTATGGTGTACCTGATGGACAAGGCTGAAAAAATAATTCCCTCGCTCACGCCGGAACACCTTATGGATGAAAAACCGGTGATGCGGCCCCTCGCAATTTGAATTATTCAAAAAACACACAATCGTATGAAAATCAACTTTTTATTTCGAAACATCCTCATAGTTCTGGCGCTGGTAGCGCTGACCAACTGCACCAATTCAGGCGCCGAACAACAATCAGCCGGTACCGATGCCGCCGCACCCGCAGCGGCCGGACAATCGGCCGTTCAAGATGACATGTCACAGAAAGACGTGGTGAAAGTGGCTGTCGGCAGTCCCGATCACACCACCCTGGTAACGGCCGTAAAAGCAGCGGCACTGGTGGATGTGCTTTCCAACGCCGGGCCGTTCACCGTGTTTGCACCCACCAACGCCGCGTTCGACAAATTGCCCGCAGGCACCGTAACCGACCTATTGAAACCGGATAAAAAAGAAGTGTTGCAGGATATTCTGCAATACCACGTCGCCGTAGCCGTGTATAAAACGGATATGCTGCAGGACGGACAGGTGATCAATATGGCCAATGGCGGCAATGTCACCATCGGCGTAAAAGACGGTAAATACACGGTAAACGGCGCCAATATTGTTGCCAGCGTTCCGGCTTCCAACGGGCTCGTTCATGTCATCGACGCGGTTCTTTTGCCGAAGTAGTTATTGGTTATTGGTAATAGTTATTCGTTATTCGTTATTTGTGCTGGTAACGCTTGGGATAAGTACATAAGTAAAAGGTAAAATTGGGAAGAATGAAAAGTATTGTTAGTCAATTAGTTACAAAAAAAATTGATTCAAAGAAATTTCGGTTGAAGGAATAAGACGCACACATTTTACTATTTCCAGCCTGAAAACGAATAACGAATAACGAATAACGAATAACGAATAACGAATAACGAATAACCAATAACCAACAACCAAGCCATGCTCGAATCCATCCAACTCAACAAATCTTTCGGCAAACTCAAAGCCCTCGACGGGTTGAGTGTTCGTATGAATGCCGGTCAGGCCATTTCATTTATCGGGCCGAACGGTTCGGGTAAAACGACATTTATCAAATGCCTGCTCGGTCTGGTCGTTCCCGACAGCGGCGATATCTTGCTGAACGGCGCCCATGTTTTGCGGGGCTGGGACTACCGCCGGCACATCGGGTATATGCCTCAGATCGGGCGTTACCCCGATCATATGCGGGTAGGGCAGTTGTTCGACATGCTGAAAGAAATCAGGCGCGGTACGTTTCAGCACCTCGACGACGACCTGATGCGGGCGTTTGAAATAGATAAGTTCGCGCACAAAACCATGCGCACCCTTTCCGGCGGCACCCGGCAAAAAGTAAGCGCCTGTCTGGCATTCCTGTTCGATCCGGCGGTGCTGATATTGGACGAGCCGACCGCCGGACTGGACCCCTTGTCTTCCGAAATATTGAAGGAAAAGGTGCTGGCAGAAAAAGCAAAAGGAAAACTGATCCTGCTTACATCGCACATTCTCAGTGATTTAGATGAACTGACGACCGATGTGATGTATATTATGGACGGAAAAATGCAGTTTTACGAACCTATCGGGCGGTTGAAAGATCAAACGGGAGAAGACAAACTGCACCGTGCTATTGCAAACCTGATGAAACAACACGCCGCAGCATGAAAACCCTGGTCCGAGATATTACACCTGCCATCCATTTTGCCAAAATGCAGCACACTACCCACGCGTCGGCCGTTGCCGGCAATCCGATATTCAGGATCATCAAATACGTGTTGTATGACATCCTGCAAAACCGGATCGTCATCGGGTACACCCTGTTTCTGCTGGCCGTGTCGATGGGACTGTTTGCCCTCAGCGACGATCCTACGAAGGGGCTTATCAGCCTGCTAAACATCGTGCTGATCGTGGCGCCCCTGGTGAGTGCCATTTTTGCGACCATACATTTTTACAATGCCTCCGAGTTCATCGAACTGCTGGCCGCTCAACCCATCCGGCGGGGCGTTATCGTCTGGAGCCAGTTTCTCGGACTGGTCATTGCGCTGGAAATAGCGGTGCTGGCAGGTATCGGTATTCCTGTTGCCTTGTACACGCCTACGGCGACGGGTCTCACGCTGTTGCTGGCTGCCATGGGCCTGACGCTTGTATTCGTCGCGCTGGCTTTACTGGCCTCTGTTGTCACCCGCGATAAGGCCAAAGGTATTGGCGTAGCCTTGCTGTTGTGGTTCTACTTCGCCTTGTTGTACGACGCGCTGGTGCTGTTTATTTTGTTCACTTTTGCCGATTATCCCCTGGAAAAAGCCACTTTGGTACTCGCCGCGCTCAATCCCATCGACCTCGCCCGGGTGATGGTATTGTTGCAAATGGATATTTCCGCTTTGATGGGTTATACGGGCGCTTTGTTCCGCGAGTGGCTGGGTTCCAGTTGGGGCATCCTGACGGCGGTCGGCATTCTTTTTTTGTGGGCGGCGGTACCGATGCTGCTGGCGGTAAGGGTTTTCCGGAGGAAGGATTTGTAGAAGTGTGTTTTAGTGTTTTGGTGTTTTAGTGTTTTGGAGGAACAGCCCGGAATGGGGTGATTAAGCGAGCAAATGCATTATTAACCAATCCCAAGCGATGGCACTCTAAAACACCAAAACACCAAAATACCAAAACACCCTCAATAATGCACCTGAAACTCCACCCGCCTGTTTTTAGCATTGCCCGTGGCGATTTTTGCCAGCGGACGGGTGTCTCCGTAACCTTTGGAAGTGATGCGCCGGGCTGCAACGCCTTTGCCGCTGAGGTATTCGGCCACCACTTTGGCGCGTTCTTCAGAGAGTACCATGTTTTTGGCAGAATCGCCGTGGTTGTCCGTATGGCCTTCGATATTTAGTTTTAAGGCCGGATTTCGAAGCAGAAAACCTGCCAGCCGGTCCAGTTCTGGTTGAGATTCCGACAGCATGATACTTTTACCCTGCACAAACAGGATATTTTTCGGGATGTATTTTTCCAGCGTATCGGCCGGGACAGGCTCCTGTTTGGGTGGTGCAGCCGGTGTAGTCACGACGGGTTTGGGTTTCTGTGCCACGCCGGCCGGTTTTTGAGCCGGGGTTGTGGTCTTTTTTGGCGGCGTTTGTTGTTTGGGCGCCGTTACCTGTGGTTTGGGTTTGGGAACCGTTGCTGTTGCTGTTTCCGGTTTGAAATAATATTTGCTGTCGATCGGTTTGTCGTTGTACCCGAAAGCGCCGCCGAAAAGGGGTTTTTCACTGGGCAATTGCCAGTACAACTGAATTTCTCCCTCCAGCAGTCCGTTAAAATATTCCACCTGAAGGTCGTACATCCGCCCCGCTTCCATGTAAACGGTGCCGGAAAAAGGCTCGGAGTCGTGCATGCCCCAGGCATTGATCACCATTTGATTGCCCACTTTTACCCGGATACCGTCGTCGACATGGGCGCGGAAAAGATAGTTGCCGCTTTCCGGCGCTTTGATCCGGCCTTTCCAGCGCGCGGAAAACGCCTGGGGGTTCATGCCCGGCGCCGGCGCCACGTTATTCCAGACGAAATGTATCCGCGCATCGGTGCGGGTGAAAACTTTCTCTTCAAAATTTTCGCCGTTGTAGTATTCGCCGATCAGGCCCTGCTGTGCTTGTAAGGCTAAACAGCAGCAAATGCCGGCAAAGGTTGCGAGCCAAGTTTTTGTAGTCATATAGCCTCCTTTTGTTTTTGTTGTACAAAGCAAAGAAGAAATGCTTTTTGCTCTGTTTTATTTCGATACATAGACGCTTTTTGCCGATGACAGGTTACAAATTTGGTGGAGGGGTTGAGATGTTGAGGGTGCTTCGGGCTATGGCATCGCCAGTGAAGAGGTGTCATCTGCGAGGTACGAGCAGGTGACATCTCGAAACGGTAGCGCTTTTCGCGCTGTGCTTCGCGCTTGCGCACTGAGATGTCACCTGCTCGTACCTCGCAGATGTCACCTCAGTGCTTGGATGAAGCCTGGTAAGCGAGGATGCCGCCGGAAAGGTTGTAGAGGTTATCGAAACCGAATTTCTCCTCCAGTTCACGGATCGCCTGTGCGCTGCGGGCGCCGGAGCGGCAATGCAGCACAACTTTCCGGTCTCTCCCCAGGCGTTGTGCCTGAGCGGATATATCGGCCAGCGGAATCAGTTCGCCGCCCAGGTTGGATACCTCGTATTCGTGGGGCTCCCGGACGTCGATCAGTTGGAACGGTTCTCCCGATTGTTGCCATTCCCGCAATTCCTCGGCGCTGATTTCTTTTATAGATTGTTCACCTGTAGCGTTTTTTAGCCCGCAAAACAATTCATAATCAATGAGTTCGGTAATTGTCGGGTGGTTTCCATTGAGCGGGTTGTCAGCGCGGCGCCTGATGTTAAAGGAGCGCATCTGAAAACCCAGCGCGTCAAAAATAACCAGGCGGCCACTCAGCGGCTCGCCTGTACCGCTGATGATTTTGATCACTTCGAGCGCCTGCATGCTGCCCATGATGCCGGGCAGAACGCCCAGCACGCCGCCTTCAGCGCAATTGGGCACCAGGCCGGGGGCCGGGGGCTCAGGGTGTAGGTCGCGGTAGTTCGGGCCGCGTTCGCCGTTGTCCTGTAAGAGGTTGAAAACCGAAACCTGTCCTTCAAATTGCGAAACTGCCGCAAATACAAGGGGTTTGCCCGACAATACGCAGGCGTCGTTGACGAGGTATCGCGTCGGGAAATTGTCGGAGCCGTCTGCCACTACATCATAATCCCGGATAATGTCGAGCGCATTTTCCGAACGAATCTGCGCCTGATGCACCCGAATCCCGATGTATGGGTTCAGCGATTCGAGGCGGCTTTTGGCGGCCAGTACTTTTGCGGCGCCGATGTCGTTTTTTCCGAACAGCACCTGCCGCTGGAGGTTACTGTCGTCCACCACGTCAAAATCGACGATACCAATGGTGCCAACCCCTGCGGCGGCCAGGTAAAGCAGCAATGGGCTACCCAGGCCGCCCGAACCGACAACCAGCACTTTGGCTGCTTTCAGTTTTTGCTGGGCGGCGAGCCCAAATTGCGGCAGAATGATATGGCGGTCATACCGCGCCAGTTCCGCATTTGAAAATTCAAAATCCTGATGGGCCGGCATCGATTGCTGATTTATATTTTTAAAAACAAACAATTTTACTTCAAAATGTTTAACCTTAAGTAGTTACAGGTTATCAGTTATTGATTATCCGGCTTGATACTCAGGCATTTGTATAAAAAATAACTCAAACTGATTTTAACGCGGCACTTAAACCAGTTATTTGCCGCATAATTGCCCCTGCAATGAAAGAAATCCGCCACATCGTTGAAACATACGGGCAAATTGATTTTTCCAAACACCGGGCAGCGCTTGCTACGGTAGCCCGTGTAGAAGGTTCCTCCTACCGGCGTACGGGAGCGCGGATGCTGGTGCTCGACAATGGTACCTACCTCGGCGGCATCAGCGGTGGCTGCCTGGAAGGCGATGCATTGCGCCGGGCGCAAAAAGCGCTGGCTTCCAACCAATCTTCCGTTGTTACTTATGACACCACCCGCGACGACCATAACCAGATCGGTGTGGGACTGGGCTGCAACGGGATCATCGACGTGTTGTTCACTCCGCTCGATCCCGCCGATCCGGTCAATCCAATCACCCTGCTGCGCGAGCGTATGTACAGTCGCCGGCCGCGCCTGCTGGCTACTATTACCGGTTGTGAGGCCCGGCCGGAAGTACTGGGCCAATCCGTACCTTTGGAGCACCGCGAACAATGGCAGCATGATTTTCCTTTACCCGAACTCAGTGACAAGGTGCTGGCCGACGCGCAGGATGTTTTGAACCGCTGCGAAACCCAGACCCTCCTGTATGCAACACCTGCCGGAGATGAAGTGCGCGTGTGCCTCGAAGTGTTGATACCTGCGACACACCTGGTCCTGTTCGGCAGCAACAACGATATTTATCCAATGGCCCGTATCGGCAAGGAACTGGGCTGGGACCTGACGGTTATGGCCAATCCCCTGAAAGTTGAAAAATCGCTGTTTGCAATGCCTGCCCGTGTGCTGCACCCGAAAGGGGAGGAGCAACCGGCGATCGACGCATACACTGCTGTTGTTTTGATGGCGCACGACTATACATCGGACCTGCAAAGCCTGCGAAACCTGCTGAATGCGCCGGCCCGTTACATCGGCCTGCTGGGCCCGCGCAAGCGCGCGCAAAAAATGTTCGATACCTTTGAAGCGGAAAACACCCCAATCCCCAAAGAAGTGATGGCGCGTATTTTTGCGCCTGCCGGACTCGATATCGGCGCTTTGACGCCGGAAGAAATAGCCTTGTCCATCGCTGCGGAAATCCGCGCCTGTTTTGCCGGAAGGCAGGGGGCGTCGCTTCGGCTGCGGGAGGGGGCAATACATACAAATGTTGAGGAGTTGAGGGGTTGAGATTGTTGAGGATGTCCCCTTAACCTCTCAACCCCTCAACTTCTCAACCCCTCAACCTCTCAACAACTCAACCCATTGCTACTCGACAATCATAACCGTCCCATCAATTACCTCCGCCTTGCGGTGACCGACCGGTGCAACCTGCGCTGCCACTACTGCATGCCCGAACACGGCCTGCAATGGCTGTCGCGTGCAGATTTGTTGAGTTATGAGGAAATGTTGCGCTTGTGCCGCATCTTGATCGGGCTGGGGATAAATAAAGTGCGCATCACCGGCGGAGAGCCGTTCGTGCGCAAAGACCTCATGAAATTCCTTACCGAACTTTCCCGGATAGAGGGCCTGCAACAGATCAACCTGACGACCAATGGTGTGGTCACCGCGCCGCTGGTGCCGGAGTTGAAAAAAATCGGGATCCGGTCCGTCAACCTCAGCCTGGACACGCTCGATCGCGAACGATTTTTTCAGATCACTCGCCGCGATGAATTGCCACAGGTAATGGCCACCATGGATGCTTTGCTGCAACACGATATTGTGGTGAAAATCAACGCCGTCGTGATGGACGGCCAAAATACGGATGACATCGTTCCGCTGGCAAAAATGACCAAAGACCTGCCGGTGGATGTTCGGTTTATCGAAGAAATGCCTTTCAACGGCGGCGATCACTTTAATGCCCGCCCGCTTTGGGATTATACCCGTATTCTGGATACTTTGCGACAGGAATGGCCCGATCTGGAAAAAATACCGGATCCGCCGTTTTCTACTTCCATGAATTATCAAATACCCGGACATGCCGGTACGGTAGGCATTATTGCGGCCTGGTCGCGCACGTTTTGCGGCACCTGCAACCGTATTCGCGTCACGCCGCAAGGGGTTTTAAAAACCTGCCTGTATGACCACGGCGTGCTGAACCTCCGCGACCTGATGCGGGAAGGACTGTGCGATGCGGCACTGACCGATCATCTGCTGCTTGCCTTCAACCACCGCCATAAAAACGGCTGGGACGCGGAAGAAGCGAGGCGGGGTGTGCCGGTGGAAGAGTCGATGGCGACGATTGGAGGGTGAGGATAGAAGTGAGAGGTGAGAAGTGAGAGGCGAGAGTGGTGAGAGAAGTGAGAAGGCATAGCCATCAACTTATGGCCTCGGAGAGGCCCAACGTTTGTAGAATTGATCGGCTATTTTTGAACAAGGGCCTCGGAGAGGCCTAACGTTCTTGGAAACAATAAATCTCATAATTCAATAAATGTTAGGCCTCTCCGAGGCCTAAGCGTGGGTATCTTGGCCGTTTCTACAAACGTTGGGCCTCTCCGAGGCCTTAATTTGATGGCTATGGGGCGAGAGAAATTATTCGTTATCAGTTAGATACTCTAATACTCGAATCTTCAAATACTCAAAAAAACCAGTGCCATTGTACTGTAAACAACATGATAACTGTCAGCGAAGCCGAACAAATTGTCCTGAATCACGCCAAGGATTTTGGTGTGGAATACGTGCCTTTTCTGGCTGCGCGTGGTCGTGTGCTGGCTGAAAACATCGCCGCCGACCGCGATCTGCCGCCATACGACCGCGTAACGATGGACGGCATTGCTATTCGTTTTGCCGATTACGAAGCGGGTTGCCGCTCGTTCCGGATCGTCGCCACCCAGGCCGCCGGCGACCCACCACCCACCGACCTGTATTCCTCATTCCTCATCCCTCATTCCTCATCCCTCATCCCTTGTTTGGAGGTCATGACCGGCGCGGCGCGTTCACCCGCCACCGACACCGTAATTCCATACGAAAACCTGCACATCGTTGATGGCGTAGCACACATCAAAACAGAACCTGTTTTACCTAAGCAAAACGTCCATGTCCAGGGCAGCGACCGGCGTCAGGGTGCTATCGTTATTCCGGCAGGTCAAATCATCGGCCCGACGCAGATCGGCATGGCTGCTGCGGTGGGCAAATCTCAGTTGCCGGTAAAAAAACTGCCCCGCGTGGTGATCCTATCTTCCGGCGACGAACTGGTGGATGTAACGGACACGCCGCTGCCTTACCAGATCAGGCGCTCCAACAACTATTCCACCCACACTGTCCTGCGGCATTATGGCATCGAGGCGCTGATGCTCCACCTGCCCGATGACCTGGATACGATTCGCCGGGAAGTGGCGCGTTTGCAATCGGAATTCGATGTGATCGTGCTGAGCGGTGGCGTTTCTATGGGCAAGTTCGATTACATCCCGCAGGCACTGGAAGCAACGGGCGTCGAGATGCATTTTCATAAGGTCCGGCAACGCCCCGGCAAACCTTTCTGGTTCGGTACTTTCGGCGAACGCGGTGTGGTATTCGCTTTACCCGGCAATCCGGTATCTACATTTATGTGTCTGCACCGCTACCTGTTGCCCTGGCTGGAAACATCGCTGGGTTTTCCGCCGGCGCCACCTGCTTACGCCATTCTGGCAAAACAAGTGCGTTTTGAGCCGCAGATGACGTATTTTATCCAGGTAAAATTGAAACAGGACGAACAGGCGCGCACCTGGGCCGAACCGCTGGAAGGCCGTGGTTCGGGCGATTTTGCGAACCTGCTGGATACGGATGCGTTTTTGGAATTGCCGATGGAGCGGACGGTGTTTGAGGTGGGAGAAGTGTTCCGGGTGTGGCCGTTTAAGAGGTGAGAGGTGAGAAGTGAGAGGTGAGAGCGCGTAGAGTGGACCGCTTCGCTCTAGGTCTTAACTTGGGTTTGCTAATAAGAGGATTTGATCAATTTTATGGTAAAATTGGTTGAATATTAGGCATTGCACAGTTTATATTAATAAATTACAATATGAAAAAAGCACTCTGGTTAATCTTCATCTGCTCGGTTCTGCATTCCGTTTCTGCTCAAAAAACAATGGAAGCAACCAATGCATTTACCATCGAAGGCATAGTCAAAAAAAGCCTGGTCGTCACGCTGGACAGTTTGAAAAAAATAACGGTGAAACGGGCGGAATAATACCATCCTAAACCACAAAACAATGGCCTTCTAACACCTTGATTTCCGACGGACGTGTTCATTCCTCATTCCTCATCCCTCATTCCTGATTTAACAATGACCTTCTCCCACCTCGATTCCTCCGGCCGCGCCACCATGGTGGACACCAACGCCAAACAAGTCACCCGCCGCAGCGCCACCGCCCGCAGCATCGTCGTGCTGCCCGATGAAGTGCTGTTGCAACTCGTCGACGGCGCCGAACTGCGCTCCGCCAAAGGCGGCGTGTTCCAAACGGCGATCCTGGCGGGTATTATGGCGGCCAAAAAAACCGGCGACCTGATTCCGCTTTGTCACCCGCTCGGGCTGGATCATTGCCATATCGACATACATTTGGATGAAAAACAACAAGTGGTGATCGACTGCACCGCTGTCATCACCGCTAAAACGGGCGTGGAAATGGAGGCCCTGGTCGGGGCCAGCATCGCAGCCCTCACCGTGTACGACATGTGTAAGGCGCTTTCTCACGATATTGTGATCCGGGAAACGAAGTTGATGGCAAAAAGCGGGGGGAAACGGGAGTTTTTAAGAAAAAGTTGAGGGTTGAGGGGTTGAGATTGTTGAGAGGCCCAAGTGGATACGGATACCCTCAACAATCTCAACCCTCAACATCCTCAACAATCTCAACACAAATGCTACACACCAAACACACCAATCTCACCCGCCCCGCGCTCGGCCGATTCGGCCGCAACGAATGGGCATTTGTGGGTACCAGCTGCGGCAAGATCCAGCAGTTGGCCCGGCAACTCATCGCGGCCATGAGCGACCGGTACCAGTGTGCCTACCTGGACGCCGACCACACCGGGGCCGATGCCGATACAGCGTTGCCGGGCGCGCTCGCAGCCGGCGCAACACTCGAATACACCGATGCAATTCACAGCCACCTGCTGCGGGTGCAGGCCAATTGGGGGATCCACCAGTTTCGCCGGATATTCAACGAAGCCGACCTGATTTTGGTCAACGGTAACCACCACGAAGCCGCCGCACAGGTCGTGGTCATTGATCCGGCAAAGGAAAATTCACTGCGCAAACGAATGGCTCAACTGACCGATGTTCGCCTGATTTTGCTGGCCGAAGGGGTGGAGCAAGTGTTTGATTTTGTGGAAAATACGCTGCCTGATGCGGATAAAATTCCGCGACTGCATCTTTCGGATCATGCGGGAATCCTGCGTTTTTTTGAGCGGGAAATGTCGGCAAAATTACCGCCCGTAAACGGCCTGGTGCTGGCGGGCGGGCGAAGCCTGCGCATGGGCCGCGACAAAGGCGCTATCGCCTGGCACGGCAAGCCGCAACGCGAATTTGCAGCCGATCTGCTGAAAAACATGTGCGCTGAAGTGTTCATCTCCTGCCGGCCCGGGCAGGAAGCGGAAATGGGGACGACTTATCCGACTTTGCCCGATACCTTTGCCGATCTCGGTCCGTATGGCGCTATTTTATCCGCTTTTCGCCAGTCGCCGAATACCGCATGGCTTGTTGTGGCCTGCGATTTGCCTTTGCTCGACGAGGCTACCCTGCGTTTTTTATTGGAAAACAGGCAGCCGCGCCGGGTGGCTACTACCTTTGAAAGCCCTTTCGACCAAATGCCGGAGCCGCTCATTACGCTTTGGGAACCAAAGAGTTACGCGGTGCTGCTCTCGTTTCTGGCGCAGGGATACTCCTGCCCGCGCAAGGTGCTGATTAACTCGGATACGCTGGTGCTGCAAGCGCCCAGGCCCGAGGCTTTGACGAATGTGAATACGCCGGAAGAAGCGGAAAAAATTGGTATGGAACACAGATGACACAGATTTTACACAGATATAACAGATTAATCTGTGTGAAATCTGTGTCATCTGTGTTCCATTTTGCACAACTACACATCCATATGCACATCAAAATACACACCTTCGGTATCGCCAAAGAAATCTGCGGCGGCTCCCGGCTCCAGTTGGAAGTACCCGATCTGATCACCGCAGGAGAACTCAAACAAATGCTGACCGGGCAATATCCGCGCCTCGGCGGACTGGCCTCTTTTTTACTGGCTGTGAACGAAGAATTCGCTGAACCGGATACCGTTTTGTCAGCCGGCGATGAACTGGCCATCATTCCTCCTGTAAGTGGCGGTTGAAATAAAAAAAATGGACATTCACCTGAACATATCAGAACAACCTTTGGATATCATGGCCTGCATCGGCCTCGTGTCCAAACCTGCAAGCGGCGGCATCGATGTTTTTATCGGAACCGTCCGCGACGCAACGAACGGTAAACCCGTGCTCCGGCTCGAATTTGAAGCCTATGAAAGTATGGCACTCCGGCAAATGCGGCGTATCGCGGAAGACGCCTGCACGAAATGGCCGGTTCATACCATTGCCATCCACCACCGCACAGGAGTGTTGCACATTGGCGATGTGGCGGTAGTGATTGCCGTTTCGGCTGCGCACCGGGTTGCCGCCTTCGACGCCTGCCGTTATGCCATCGATACCCTGAAACAAACGGTACCTATTTGGAAAAAAGAAGTTTTTGAAGATGGGGAAGTGTGGGTGGCGGCACATCCTTAGGGATGAGGAATGAGGGATGAGGAATGACCGAGCGTGATGTCGGACATCACGCTCGGTCATTCCTCATCCCTCATTCCTCATCCCTTATTTTGTCAACACCTCCACTCCTGCCACAAACACCAGCACCGCTGTCAGGCGTCGGATCAGGAGCGGGTTGAAAAAAGATAAACTGATGCGCGAACCTGCTTGCCCTCCGATCAAAACTGCGCCGCCGAGGAGTGCGATGCGGGTCCAGTGGAGGTTGGCAGGTAAATGCGCCAGTTGGCCGGCGATACCGGAAACAGAATTGACGAGAATAAATACACTGGCGGTTGCGGCAATTTTGCGGGCCGTATCCCAACGAAAAAAATGCAGCACAGGCGATAAAAAAATACCGCCGCCGATGCCGACCATGCCGGATAACAGCCCGATACTGCCGCCCAGAAAACCATCCCGGACAGGTTTCGGCGCAGCGATGGATTCGGATTCCGGTCGCTGCGGTTGAAACCACAGCAAAACCGAAGCGGCCAGCAGGCTAATACCCAGCAGCATAAAAAATGTTTCCTGGCTGATGCGCATTTTTGCACCCAGAAATGCTGCCGGGACGCTGATGAGCACCAGGGGTAGAATTTTGCGCGCATCGAGTTGTTTGTTTTGAAAAAAAATAAAAGTGCCGCCACTGACTACGATGATATTACAAATCAGTGCGGTCAGCCGGATTTCCTGAAATGGTAAACCTGCCATAGCCAAAATTGCCAGGTAACTGGACCCGCCGCCAAAACCGACCGATGCGTAAGTGAAAGAGATGGCAACAAAAAACAGGGCGAGCGACCAGTCGGGCATCATGTTATAGCAGGTTTGAATGGTTTGACCCTCCTACGCCTAAAAAGGCTTCGGCGGGTAAAAAGTTTGATGGTTGGAAGGCTTCGCGTTCAGGCAATGGTATCGAAACTATTAATCCCAAAGGTAAAAAGATCATTAAAATGCTCAACGTCATTCTTTTAGCCGCCGGCCGGGGGCTTCGCATGGGCGGGCCGAACAAACTGCTGCTGCCTTTCCGGGACAGCACCGTTCTGGAAACGACCTTGTCGGCGTTGTGCGCAGCAGATATCGGTCCGGTTGTCGTGGTTACAGGGCATCAGAGGGCGTTGATCGCGCCAGTGGTGGCGCAATATCCGGTGCAGGAAGTGTTTAACCCTGATTTTCAGTCGGGTATGACAAGTTCGATACAAGCAGGTGTTCGTGCGGCGGCGGCAGGGCAGGGCTATATGATTGGCCTGGCAGATATGCCCATGATCACGGCTGCTGCGTATCGTTTGCTGGCAGAGCGTTTTTTGTCGCATGCAGCGCAGGATGCACGCGCTATCGTTTTGCCCCGTTTCGGTGAGACAAAAGGCAATCCCGTCATTTTTGCCGCCGCGTATCGCGATGCTATTTTGCGGCACCCGGAGCCTGAGGGTTGCAGGGGTATTGTGCAGGCCAATTCGACGCATGTGCAGTGGCTCGAAATGCCGGACGACAGTGTTTTGAGTGATCTGGATACACCGGAAGATTATGATGCCCTATTCCGACCGTAACGATTCCACCGGATTCGTCAGCGCAGCCTTAATGCTCTGGAAACTCACCGTCAAAAACGCCACCAGCACCGCCAGCAAGCCCGACAAGGCAAAAATCCACCATTGCATATCGACGCGGTAGGCAAAGTCGGCGAGCCATGCGCGCATCATCCAGTAGGCCACGGGAGTTGCCAGGACGATGGCGACCAGTACCAGTTTCAGGAAATCTGTTGCCAAAAGACCTGTTATTCCTGCTACCGAGGCGCCCAGCACTTTGCGGATCCCGATTTCTTTGGTGCGCTGGTGGGCCGCAAAAGTAGCTAGCCCGAACAAGCCCAGACAGGCGATCAGAATAGCCAGTCCCGCAAACACCATATACAGATTCCCCTGGCGCATTTCCGCTTCGTACAACGCACCGTAACTTTCATCCAGGAACGAATAATCGAATGGAAAATCAGGATTGAACGTTTCCCAGACTTGTTTGATATGTGCGAGCGCTGCCGGCGTATCACCCGCAATTTTTATCGAAATCGCATTGAGGTTGTCCTGTTCCCGTGGGATAAAAAAGATCATGGGGATGATTTCCTTGTGCAGGCTTTCAAAATGGAAATCGCGGAGTACGCCCACGATATAACAGTCTTCCCGGCCGCCGTAAATCAGGCGTTTCCCGATAGCCGCTTCCGCCGATGGCCAGCCGATCGCCCTTACTGCGGCTTCATTCAGCATCCAGGCCTGGGTGGTATCCGTAGGGAAATCGCGGGAAAATGCACGCCCGGCCGCCAGCGGAATCTGATAGGTGCCGGTAAAGTCCATATCGACCGTCAGCATGGAAAGCGTCACGTTCAGCGGCGACATGGTATCGCCAATCTGTACGCTCGTGCCGTTGAGGTAGTCGAGCAAATTACCGGAAGGCAGCCGCGACGAACGCCCTGCTTTCACGACATAGGGACTGTTCAGGAGTTCTGCGCGAAAAGCATCCCATTTGGGCAGGAGTGCTCCATTCTGGGCCAGGGTAACGATACGTTCCTTGTCGAGCCCCAGCGATTTGGACTGCATAAAATGCAATTGCCGGTAAATGATAAATGTGCCGACCAGCAGCGCTACGGAAATACCGAACTGGAAGACAACCAGCGCTTTACGCAGGTAAACGCCGCCTTTGGCAGAGGAAGAAGAACCCTTCAAAACGGCCGCCGGCCGGAACGACGACATGAAAATAGCCGGATACAAACCCGCCAGAATCCCCGTGGCGAGCGCTACACCCAGAAATACAAACGGCACATACCACAGCGACAGCAGGTCGGGCGCAAGCTCCAGTCCAAGCGTTTTTTTGAGCAGCGGCAAAGCCATGACGGCCAGCCCGAATCCCAGCACCGAAGCGCCCGTCGACAGCAGCAGGCTTTCTGCAAGGAACTGTGCAACGATCTGGCCGCGTTGGGCGCCGGTCGATTTGCGCACGCCGATTTCGCGGGCGCGGCGCAGCGAAAAGGCGGTGGACAGGTTGATATAATTGATGCCGGCAATCAGCAGAATAACCAGTGCGATGACGCCGAACATGCGCACTCTGGCCAGGTCGCCGCCGGGTTCAATTTCGTCGTCGTGGTGGCTTTGCAGGTGAATATCAGTCAGCTTTTGCAGGTGCAGTTTTGTCCAGGAAGAAGGCTTGTTCGCCGTAGTTGCGCCATGTTTCGGGGCGGGAAATACATCGTCCAGGAATTTCGGGAAACGCGCGGCCATTTTTTCGGGATCAAAATTCGGCCCTACCGTGAAATACGTATAAAAAGCGTTGTTGCCAAAATTGGTTTGCAGGTTTTCAACGCCATATACTGTGGAGTCGCGCAATGAAGCAAAAGAAAACAGGATATCCGGGTGCCAGTGCGAGGCCTTCGGAAAATCCCGGAATACGCCCGTTACTTTAAGTCTGAACTGGCCGTCCACGCGCAGGATCTGATCCATCGGGTTGTTGTTGCCAAAATAGCGCCGGGCTGTACTTTCGGAAAGCGCTACCTGCCAGGGGGCGGTCAGCGCCGTCTCCGGATCGCCGCTTGTCATGGGTACGGTAAAAACCTTGAACAGGTTTTCGTCGGCAAAAAAAGCATTTTGCTCCGTAAACATCTGGTTGTTTTCCGTTCTAATGACGGCGTTGAAATTTTTCAGGACACGCGTAATTTGTTGTATTTCAGGGAAATGTTGCGGCAATAACGTACCGAATGGCGGCGCAATAGCACTTAGGTGCAGGTTTTCGGAACCATCCTGGTCGTGGAAGGTCCGCGTCACCCGCCAGGTATTATCCGCATTGCTGTGGTAACGGTCGTAACGCATTTCACTGGCGATATACAGTGCGATCAGCAAGCCGCAGGCCAGGCCGATACCGAGTCCGGCGAGGTTGAGCGTAGCGTGCAGTTTGTTGCGCAGGAGGTTGCGCAGGGCCGTTTTCAAGTAGTTGCTCAACATAAGTAGTTGTCCGTTATCCGTTATTAGTTATTCGTTATTCGTGTTGATACTCAAGCATTGTTATCTCATTGCGGCCATCTTGCGGAAGCGCTACCGTTTCGAGCTGACACCTGCTCGTACCTCTCAGAAGTCAGCTCTTCACTGAACCTCATTCCTCATTCCTCATCCCTCATCCCTCATCCCTCATCCCTCATTCCGACCGCAGGCTTTTCACCGGATTGGCCAGCGCCGCTTTCATACTCTGGTATCCCACGGTGAGGAATGCAACCAGTATGGCCATGCTGCCTGCCAGTGCAAAAATCCACCATTCAATATCGATGCGGTATGCAAAGTCGGACAACCAGGATTTGATAAAATAGTAGGCCAGCGGGGTAGCGATAACCAGTGCGATCAGGATCAGTTTCAAAAAATCGCGGCTCAACAGCCCTACCACTGAACCCACGGAAGCGCCCAGTACTTTCCGGATGCCGATTTCCTTCGTGCGCTGCTCGGTCATGAAAGCGGCCAGTCCGAACAAGCCCAGGCAGGAAACCAGAATGGAAAGCAGGCCGAAAATGCCGGCAATTTTTCCGATCCGCTGCTCTGTATCATACATCTGCGCAAAAGACTCGTCGAGGAACCGGTAACTGAACGGCTGATCGGGCGAGAGCGCTTTCCAGTTTTTCTCCAGCGCCGCAATAATAGAGGCCGTTTCCGCGCCTTTGTAGCGGAAACTAGCCGTGCCCGTGGATCGGCCCAACTGGAAACACAAGGAGCCGATATTGTCGCGCAGGCTCGACCAGTGGAAATCGCGCACCACACCGATGATCTGGTATTCCGTAAAATCTTCCGGTTTTGGGGCGCCGGAAAGATTGTGATCCGGAACGTATATTTTTTGACCAATAGGGTCGGTAAATCCAAATTTCCGGGCAGCTGTTTCATTGATAACAACTCCCGTACTATCCGTCACCCGCGCCGGGTCGAACGCACGGCCCTGCACGATTTCCATGTTCATCGTTTTCAGGTAATCGTTATCGACGATCCATCGTTGCATATTAACACTGTTGTCCGTATCAAAGCTGCGTACTTTGGAAAAAATATTGTCACTGCGGTTGGACTCGACGGGCAGGAAACCTGACACTGTAGCGCTTTCAATGCCCGGATGTTGCAGCATTTCCGCTTTCAGGGTGTAAATTTTATCACCCAGTGCGTAGGCGTCGTCGAGGATGATGACCTGCTTTTTTTCAAAGCCCAATTTTTTGTTCTGAATATAATTTAACTGCTTGAAAACCAGTAAGGTAGATATAATCAGTGCTACGGAAACCGTAAACTGAAAAACGACAAGTGTGCTTCTGAATCTGCCGCCCCGGCCGATACCGCTTACCTGCCCTTTCAATACCCGGATGGCATCGAAAGCGGAGAGAAAAAACGCCGGGTAACTGCCTGCCAGCAATCCGACCAGTGCTGTGCCGCCAGCCAGTGCCGCCCAAAACAGGGGGTTGCTCCAGGGCATTTCCAGTTCGATTCCGGTTAGTTCGCGGTACCAGGGCATGGCTACTGCTGCGATGGCTACCGCCAGTACGACGGCAAATGCGGAAATCACAAGGGATTCGCTCAAAAACTGCCCGATCAGCGCCGAGCGCCGCCCGCCCATCACTTTGCGCACCCCTACTTCCTTGGCGCGGCCCGATGAACGCGCCGTAGCGAGGTTCATAAAATTGATACAGGCGATCAGTAAAATAAAGGCTGCAATGGCGCTGAAAATCC
>JADLCC010000088.1 GCA_020847425.1 Saprospiraceae bacterium | reverse complement strand
GTGAGTTCGTGGACTTCGTAGTTTTCAGCCAGGCCATCCCGCAGCGACTGCCAGTTTTGTTTGTACGTTTCAAGGGCAGGCCCCTGCAAATCGGTAGCTGCGCTCTCCGACTGGTCCTGCGCCAGCACGACCACTGGTTTTTTGGTTTCGGTGAGCAGGCTTTTCAGCAAAGGCGATAGCAACAGCGCGCTCAGCAGCGTCACCGTCAGAAAACGCAACAATCCCAGCCACAGGTGCAGGCGCGGCGCCTGATCCCGGAAGGTGGTGTCGCGGTAGTACAAGAGGAAAGCATAACCAAGTCCCAGCAAAACGCAAAGCAAAAGAAACCAGGCCGGGTATTGAAACGATAAATCGAGCATATCTATAAATTGGCGGTCAGCCGTTGGCAAAGGAGTACATAAATCGAGGGCGCAAAATTGCGCAAAAAGTTGGGATACACCACGTGTTATCTACTGAAGGAACCGCATCTTGTGTGAAATGTAGTTTTCTTTCCGTCAAACTGATAAAAGCGGCAGGAAAAGTAACGCTACTACTCTACTTTTGTTGGCACAAATCAACAGATCCTATGTCTATGACTACCAACCCAAACGATCAGGTGCATATCCGCGACCTTTCTTTTCAATTGTTGTATTCTGAAGCAATGGTTCGGGAGCGTGTAAATGCGCTCGGTGCAGCGCTCACGGAAACCCACAAAAACCTGAACCCCTTGTTTATCAGTATTTTAAGCGGTGCATTTGTATTCGCTTCCGATCTGATCCGGGCTTTTGACGGCGACTGCGAAATCGGCTTCGTCAAATTGTCGTCCTACAAAGGCACCCGTTCATCCGGCGATGTTCAGACCGTGATGGGTCTTGAAAAAGATTTGAAGGGCCGCCACATCGTTGTTGTGGAAGATATCGTGGATACCGGCAGAACGTTGCATTTTTTCCACAATCACCTGCAGGAACAAGGACCGGCTTCCATTACAACGGTTGCTTTTTTGCGCAAACCATCCGCGATCGAGTTCCCGGTACCGGTCGAATACGTCGGTTTTGATATCGAAAACAAATTTGTTGTCGGTTACGGCCTCGACTATGACGGGCTGGGGCGGAACATTCCGGGGGTGTATCAATTGATTGAGGAATGAGGCATGAGGCATGAGGAATGGCCGAGCGTGATGCCGGACATCGCGCTCGGCCATTCCTCATCCCTCACCCCTCATCCCTTTTTTAGTGCGCCAGCGACGCCACCTCCGTATCCAGCGCACTCGTGTCATCCGGCTCCATCAAACGGCCATATTCCAACAGAGCGTTTTCCAGGCAGTCCATCGCGGCATTCAAATCCGTTGTGTTGAGCACGTAGGCAAAACGCACCTCGCGCCGTCCGAGTCCAGGTGTGGCGTAAAATCCTGCGCCCGGCGCGAGCATGACCGTCTGGTTGTTGTAGGAAAAATCCTCCAGCAGCCAGCGGCAGAAGCGGTCGGCATCGTCGATGGGCAGCTCCGCAAAAACATAAAAAGCGCCTTCCGGCAAATAACATTTTACACCCGGCATGGCATGCAGGCGGCTGTACAATAAATCGCGGCGTTTGCGGTATTCGACGGTAACCGTTTCAAAATAAATATCTTCTGTTTGCAGCGTGGCTTCCGCAAAAATCTGCCCGAAAGTAGGCGGGCTCAGGCGCGTTTCTGCGTATTTCTGAATGGCGCTGCGCAAGGCCTCGTTGCGCGTGATAATCGCGCCGATACGGGCGCCGCATGCGCTGTAACGTTTTGATACAGAGTCGAGTACAACCACATGCTCTTCGAGGCCCGGCAGATTGAGCGCAGAAAAGAAGTGCGCGCCTTCGCTGTAACAGAACTCGCGGTATACCTCATCGACGATGAAATACAAGTCGTGTTCCAACACGATTTCCCCAAGTGCCCTCAGCGTGGCTTCCGAATACAGTGCGCCGGTCGGGTTGTTCGGATTGCACAGCATAATGGCTTTCACATCGGGCGTGATAGCGGCATGAAAAGCGCTGATATCGGGCAATGCAAAACCTGTTTCGATGCGCGTGGTGATCGGTTTGACCTGCACATCGGCCATGCCCGCGAAACCGAGGTAGTTGGCATACAACGGCTCGGGCGACAATACTGATTCGCCCGGATTCAGGCAGGCCAGCAAGGTAAACCATACCCCTTCAGAGGCGCCGGAGGTGACCATTATTTCATCCGGCTGGATGTCGATAGCGAATTTCCGGTAGTAGGCCGGCAGTTTTTCGCGGTAAGATGCAATCCCGTTGGAAGGACTGTAAGCCAGTATGTCGATGGAAGCGTTGCGCACGGCTTCCAGGGCAGCCTTGGGGGTAAGGATGTCGGGCTGACCGATATTCAGGTGGTACACTTTTTTTCCGGCTTTTTTGGCGCGTTCGGCTGAAGCGGCAAGTTTGCGTATCGGAGAACTGTGTGCGGATAAACCGCGTTCAGAAATGTTGGGCATAGTAAACAGGCAAAATTACGAACGGCAAAAAGCAATGAAAGTCAATGCATTACAGAAGGTGCAGCACAAACCTTTTTTCACATAAAATGGGGACAAAAATAAGGCCTATTTCTTAAACATTGGATTTGCACAGCATAATACTATGTTAAGCGGCCAAAATTAGGGATGATTGTTTGTTGAGAAGTTGAGGGTTGAGAAGTTGAGGGTGGTAACTCATGGCTAATTGGGAATGTTCAAAAATGCCATGAGTTACCACCCTCAACTTCTCAACCCTCAACTTCTCAACCCTTACCCCCTGGCAGCACCCCATCCAGCCTCATCAGATCAATAAATTTTTTGCTGCCTTGTAGGTTAGGGTGCATAAAGTCGCCAAAATCGGAAGGATTGGTCAGCGCCTTGCTATAGTCTGTTACGGGCAAACCGGTAACCTGCATGGCCGCCGTTTTCAGGGCTTCAAGGTTGCTGACATTTTGGGCGAAACCGGGAAAATAAGGGCCGATCACGAGGCGCACGTCGACACCTTTTGCCTGTGCGGCGGCGCAAATTTCGCGCAATTGTTGCAGCAAATAAGGATGAACATCGAGCGGGTAGTTGTGTTGCGCCACCCCGGCGGCCAGTTTGGGCGCTATCACGCGGTCGAGCAACCAGCCGGCATCCGTCTGGTTGCGGTGCGACAAGGCGCGCTGAAAAATTTCATTGTTGTAGCGAAACAAAGCAGATACCTGCCCGCCACGCCACACTTTTTTTAACTTGTTGTGCATCAGGGTATCCAGCCGAAAAGACTGGTTAGAATACGTCAGAAAACCGGCCATCAGTTCGTCGTTGGTCCGGTCGCAACTGGTAATATCGATCACCAACCGTTTTGGCGCCGGGTAACGTTCGAGGTACTCCTGCACCAGCACTTTGGCCACATCCATCGGCAGGCCGTTGTAACTCAGGTTGAAGGTTTTTAGCCCGGTTTTTTCTTCGATATAGGGCTGGTAAAACGTGAGTCCCCGCGAATTTCCCAGCAACAGGATATCGGCCGCCGCATCTCCCCGGTACATCCTGGAATAACGGAACTGGCTTTTTGCCACCTG
>JADLCC010000087.1 GCA_020847425.1 Saprospiraceae bacterium | reverse complement strand
TGTTCCCAGTTCAGGTGCCCGGGCATTTCAAAGATATTTTTGCGCGGAATACTGATCAGTTCTGCGAAGGTGCCGTTTTCAGGCATACCCAGCACCCTGAAATTTTTGCCCTGATGCGTGCTTTGGCCTCCCCACTCCAGGGCAGGATAAAGCAGCACTTTTTTGCCCCGGTATTCCCCTGCCCCATCCGAGCCCAGGATGACCGGCAATTGGATACCCGCGTACAAACCGCTGGTAATAAATACATCGCGATGGTTGACGGCAGCGGCGACAAGCCGGACAACTGCGGCGCCTTTTTTAGCCACCGGCTCATCTGCGGAGGTGTATTCCAGCGGCTGATGAAGGCGCTGTAATAGCAATGCTTTCATGCGTTGTATTTTTTTACAAAAAAATAATTCACAGATTAGCAAAGTAAATGTCTGATAATCAATGATTAAAGAATATTATTTTAAAACAAATCAGGTATTTGGGAAAAAACCTGATTATTTCAGCCTTGTATTTTTTTAAAAAATTGATCTTTGTACAAACCCAGCGCTAATTTTTGCGTTTAGTTTTCGATTTTCAAACTCGTATGAAAAAAATTCTGCTTCACACTTTTACTGTTTTTGTGCTCGCCTGCCTGGTGGCCAATGATATGTATCGTTGCTTCGATTTCCCGGAAGGTATCGAAGTATATGACTGTGATGA
Source organism: Saprospiraceae bacterium (assembly GCA_020847425.1). Taxonomy (GTDB): domain Bacteria; phylum Bacteroidota; class Bacteroidia; order Chitinophagales; family Saprospiraceae; genus M3007. Next base: position 12,844 of record JADLCC010000087.1, on the reverse strand, counting down.
GAAAACAAACGACGCGAAAAAAGAAAACAAAGTTGACGATGATACACAGGGCATGTCTTTTAAAATAAAAGAGACAGATTTTTATCTCAGCCTAACCACCATTTTTGCCAAACGCCACGTTGGTAACCCTGAGTGTTACTCGAAATGGTTTCATCCCAGCGCTACGCTGGCCATTTTTGTCCCCCCTCCGAATTTCGGTTGATTGTATTGTTGTTGCCTGTCCCAACAAGGCGCTTAATCACCTGTCCGGTGGCTAAGCTATCTCCTGTTTTGGTTTCTTGTCAATAATTGCCTTGCCGAAAGCAAACGCGCCGGTTCCTGCCGGCAGCAACAACGCTTGTTATCTCCGGCCTGACTGCGCAACAGCATACTGGGAGCAAGCAATGCTTGCATTAAATATCAAGAAGGTTTTTAGAAGGATGTCTGGCCCGTATGCTGTAAAGTGTCGCGGGCCTATTTTATTTATGGCAACCTGGCAAGGAGGGTGTTTCGTGTTTTGTGTTTCGTGTTTCGAATAGCATTGTAAGTCAGGTAGTTATGTGCTTATAGACACAGTTATTTGAACACCCTCCTGGCAAGCGCAACATGTGAAAAAACGCCGGTTAGGCGACTTATAGCGCAAAAAAAGAGGCCCTTTTTCCGAAGAGAAAGGGCCTACTATTTCTTGCGAGGCAAGGGATGATTAAAAACTTCGCTCATAAGATTATATGCCAGTAAGCACCGGCAAGGACAACTAATCTAATGAAAACATCATGCCAAATTTAGTTAAATCACACCTTGCCGACCAGGCATAAAAAAATATTTATCGAATGAGCCGGACATTTTTTGCGACTGGCTCGCCGCGCTCGTTTTTACCCAGGGTAAATTCCACAGCATCTCCTTCCCTAAGGTCGTTGAAGTCCGTATCCAGCAGGAACGAAAAATGGAAAAACAGGTTATTGGTTTGAGGGAAACTGATAAAACCGTAACCATCTTTCAGGCTGAAAATCGTGCTGTTTCTCACTTCGCCATCTTCTTCAAGCACAACCGTTTCTGTCGGCACGACCGGATCGCCAGTGGTGTAATTGCGTTTGCGTTCTACAAACAGGCGGCTGATCGGGAATGCATCCTCGATCTCTTCGGCCCGGTCGATAATGGCGTGCATAGCCAATGGATATGTGGCCTCATCGAGCAGGTACTGCGAAGTAACCGTGCTGCGGCGGCGGCCTTCTTCGTCGTAAAATTCATAATCCCAGGTCAGTACCATGACACGCACGCCGAGGGTATGCAGTTTGCGTACCAGGGGTACAAAATCGCTGTCAGAAGCGATCAGCACGACTACATCGAACTGTTTGTGCAGGGCCAGTTCAAAAGCCTCCAGTGCCATCCAGACATCGATGCCGCGCTCCTGGCGGTATCCTTGTACAGTGCGAACGGGGAGATAATGCGTAGTTACCCCTTCCATCATCAAAATATCGTCGAATAGTCGGTCGTAATACAAGCGGTTGCCTTCATTACTGGCTTCCTGCGCGCTCAGTCGGCCGCGGAAATAATGCGCATCCACAATTTGACAAAGTGCAAAATCCTTGTCTTCCTCATCGGCAATATGTTGCCTTACAAATTCATGTAAACCTGCGATGCTGACCCGGCTCCGGCGTTCGTGGTGATAGGCGTAGTAGTTACTGACGTGTAGGAAATAATTGCCGTCGTAGAAAACACCTATACGGGTTAATTTTTGTTTGTTCGTAGACATTTAATAAATATTTAAATCGTAATTTACTAAATAATAAGCGTGCAAGATCGTCTTTCGTTGTTTACCGTTGAATAAAGAACATTTGGCGTTTGTCGAACTCTTAAGTAAAAGCGGGGGGTAGTAGTCGGGTCATTTTCATGCCCTGTACCTGATTACTTTAGCGTATAAATTTCAGGACCGCAAAGGACACCTTTTTTAGGGATATTCCAAAAGTTTTTGCGTTTTTTAGTGTGTTTTGCGTTTTTTAGTGTGTTTTGGTGTTTTAGTGTTTTAGTGTTTTGGGGTTGTTGCCCAAGCATCCATACTTTCCTAAACCTATAGTTCAATTTGTACGAATGCCTGGGTAAAAACACTAAAACACCAAAACACTAAAACACCAAAACACACTCAAAACTCCATTCCTTCCGTTTCCACCCGCGTATTCTTCCTTCTGAAAAGCGAAACATCGAATTTTCCGAACCGGTAGGAGAAATTGAGGCGTATTAATTGAGGGTCGCGGCGACGCCAGGTATCCTGAACAAAAAATGCCGACGACGTATAGGAACCCTGACGGCGCGAGCGGAAAATATCCTGTATATTCAGGGTGATACTCGCCGTTCTTTTCCAGAGGTCCTTGCGCACGGAAAAATCGACAAACCAAACCGGGATGGAATAGCCCTGCGCAGTACTGGTGGGACCGCCACTCCAACCGCCGCCGCCACCGCCCCGGCCACCGCCGCCGCCGCCGTCTATGGCAAAAGCGGTACGGCTCTGGTAGGAGCCGTTCAACTGGACGGTGAAGTTTTCCGGTAGTTTAATACTCAGGTTTTCCTTGATAAAATAAGTAAACTGCTCGTTTTTCAGGTCGGCTTCGATATTGCTGGCATCTACGACGGAATTGTACAAATTAATATTGGAAGTGAGATCGATCTTTTTCCAGAACGTATTTTTCAAGGTAAATTCCATGCCATAAGCGGTACTGGAATTAGAGTTCTGGAACGTAGAGACGATGGTTTCCCTGCCCAAAAAGTCGTTGTACTCTGAAAACTGGTACCGCGTGATCAAGTCCGTCGCCCGTTTGTAATACACCGAAACGAGCAAGTTGTGGCTCTTGTTAAAAATATTCTGGTATGACAACTCCGCTGAATTGGTGAATTCGGGCAGCAACCCCGGATTGCCGCGCGAAAGCAATAGCGAATCCGAAAAATCGGGGAACGGGATCAACTGGAAAAAATTGGGCCGGTTCACCCTTCGGCTGACATTCAGTTGCAGGTTATCCTCCGCATTGAGTTTATAAGTCAGAAAAGCGCTGGGAAACAATTGCAGGGGATATTCAATACCAAAAGTAGAATCCGAGTCCAGCAAGGTGCCATCGTAAAACGAGCTCTCCGCGCGCAAACCTACCTGGTATCCCCATTGTTTGAACGACTGGCTGAATGTGCCGTAAGCCGCATACACCTGGTCGGTGTACTGGTATCGGTCAGAAAAACCCTGCGTCCGCACAAATGCATTATCGGTGTAATCAAACTGGAAACTGGCATTGTCGTTCCGGAAGTCGCGAATCGCCGCGCGCGCGCCCATTTCCATTTTTAATCCGTTTTTGAGTGGCGTTACAAAGTCGGTCTGCGCTGTAAAAAACTCATTTCCGCCATTGCCTGTTTGTTTTTGGCGGGTATCGGGCGCATTATTGCCATAAGTTGTGTTAAATACACCTTCATTGTCGGAGCGCACCCGGTTAAAATTCAGGTCGGCCGTCCATTCTTTTCCTTCTTTGGGGAACAAATGTTTGAACAGCAACTGTGTGCCGAGGTTTTGGAAATTGCGGGCGTTGTCCGAATTGCGCAGCGAACTGCCTTGCCTGATGGAACTCAGCAAAGTGTCCGTCCGGATATCGAGTTCGTCGGCCGACTTGAATTGCCCCCGGTTGTAGGAAGCGACAAAGGTCAGTGTATTCCGGTTGTTGATAAACCAGTCGAGGCCGCCGCGGCCCATGGCGAAGAACCCGTTGTTGGTGGAATTATTATCCTGAAACACATTGGTTAACGGATCGCCGAAGAGGTTGTTGCGCTCCGTCCCTCCGGAGCTGATCGAGCGGCGCTGGTTGAAGTTGCCGCTGATAAAAGAGTTGATTTTGCCATCCCGAACGTTTATATCGCCGCCGAGGTTGACGCGACCGCGCATGTCGATGCCCGTACGAATACCACCGTTGTACCCCACCCTGCGGTCTTTTTTCAGTACGATATTTACAATTCCGGCATTTCCGCCCGAAGCGTCGTACTTGGCGGAAGGGTTCGTGATCACTTCCACACTTTCAATGGCGTCAGCAGGAATCTGATCCAGGGAAAGCGGAGTCGGCCGGCCGTCGACAAACAATTGAGGCGCCGAATTACGGAGTGTCAGGTTGCCATCCAGGTCGATATTGAGCGAAGGCACATTTTTCAGCGCATCTTCCGCAGAGCCGCCTGCAGCCACGTTGTCCTTGTCCACACGGTACACTTTTTTGTCCAGCGCAAGGGTCACCTGCGAGGCTTCGCCCTGTATGGTTACTTCTTTCAGCAGTTGAGAAGAAGCGGCAAGGCGGATATTGCCCAGGTCTTTGTCCACTTGTCCTGCCATAGCGCCCAGACCGCTGCCGTTTGCAGCAGGAGGCCGGTTACCGCCGGCAGCGCCCATCATTCCCTTGAGGTTAAAGGAGACTTTTTGTTCGATGGTAGCATAACCTAAATAGTTGATTTTCAAGGTAAATTCACCAAAAACCGGGAGGTTTTCCAGGCTGAATTCGCCGTTTTCCTGCGTCAACTGACCGGCAATGGTAACGGGTTTCATGGCCCGTGCAACCGAGTCGAAACGCATACCGACGAGTTGTACCGATGCGTAACCAATGCCTTTGCCGGTAGCATCATCCACCACTTTGCCGTAAAAACGGCCGATATTGGTTTGAGCGGCATTGAATTGTCCGGCGCCGGGGAATTGCGCCTGCAACAGTGTGGGAAGTACAATGCAAAAAAGGGAGAACAACAGCCCAGCCGGAGCCGACCGAAAATAAACAGGTTGAAATTTCATCACAGATTTGAAAGATTAGATCCGGGTTTGGTTCGGCAGAACGGCTGCCGGGCAAAGAACAATCTAAAACGAAAGGTGTTGCGCCAACTTCGGTCGAGCGAAGTAAACGATGCGTTAATGATGAATGATGAATGATGAATGATGAATGATGAATTTCTTTTTAATTTATTGGAAATCAATACTTTAAAATAAAATTTACTTCACCTGTCAGGCCAAATATTCATCATTCATCATTCATCATTACTCAAGATCGGCAAAAAACTTCCGCACCTCCGTCGCTTCCTTCGGTTTGATCCGTCCGGACAGGATCAGGCGCAATTCGCGGCGGCGGGCGGCACCTTCATATAGTTGCTGTTCTTCGCTCGATAATGGAATGATAGGCGGCACCTGTATCGGGTTTTTGCGCTTGTCGTCGAGTGCCACAAAAGTAAAATAAGCATGGTTGCAACGCCGGGGCTGCTGCCCTTTCATATTGCTGGCAAACACCTCTACATATATCTCGACGGATGTATTAAAAGCGCGGGTCACACTGGCTTCCAGCGTGATCACATCACCGAGCGATATCGGATTCTGAAAGGAAATATGGTCCACAGCGGCGGTCACGACATGCGCTTCGCAGTGTTTTCCGGCACAAATGGCGCTTACAATGTCCATCCAGCGCATCAGGTAACCGCCCATCAGTTTGCCCATCGGATTGGTGTCGTTGGGCATGATCAGTTCGGTCATTACCGTGCGGCTATCCGATACTTTTTTGGGCGTGAGGGTTTGTTTGGCCATTGTCGTGAATCGTGAGTGGTGAATTGTGAGTGGTGAGTCGTGAATCGTGAGTGGTAGAACTCGCTTGGTTTTGTTTGTTGGCTAAACAAAGATGGTGTGCAAAGGGATCTATGACTACGTCTTCTGTAAATCCAATGATTTACATTGCATGTTGTCATTTTTTCTCTTTTAAAAAAAACCTTAGTCCAAATCGGTCACAAATGCTTGATTATCAACGCCAATAACCAATAACTAATAACCAATTATACACGGGCCACCTTTCCTGCCAACTGCCGTTTCGTCATCCACTCATAGGTGCCGAACAACACGCCGGAAAAGAACAGATCGCCCAGTACGGTATTTCTCAAAAAAGGCAACCCTGCTGCAAAGCAGGCTGTCAGCCCTGCGGGGGTCTGCGGGTACATCCCGCTATCCAGCCAGGAACTGAAATTGGAAACCACGAAAAACAGCGCAGAAGCCGTCAGACTAGCCAATAACAGGCGGCCAGGCGTCACTTTCTGGCGCAATAAAGCCCAGCCCACCAGCATCACCAGTGCAAAAGCGACATAAATCCACCAGGAAGTAATGAAGGTAAAACTGGTATAATACTGGCTGTAAACCACGTTGTTCAGGATCAGGTCGCTGAGGAAAAGCGCCAGAAAAGGCACGGCCATCATACGTACCTGTTGGCTGAAATAGGCGGCGCCAAAAAGCGCCATAGCGCTGATCGGCGTGAAATTATCGGGGTGTGGCAGCAGGCGCGTAAGGGCTGCAAGGCAGGTAAGGACAAGTGCGAGGCGAAATTTCATCTCAGTATGTTGATTTAGCATTTTTGCCGAACGGGGTTCGGCGGTACAATGCCGCAAAGATAGGGTGAACATTACCCTGCATGTAACGTTTCTCCAAAAAAAGCCTGTACTTGGCTGCTTTTCCCTAAAATTGCATTTTTAATTAGTTATTGGTTATTCGTTATTGGTTATTCGTGTGGTGACCCTTGGCCCAATCAAAAAAGTGAGCCGATGGTTACCACACGAATAACCAATAACGAATAACGAATAACGAATAACGAATAACTTAAATTCATGAAATACCTGTTTTTCCCCTTACTCTTCATCGCCACTACCCTTTCCGCTCAGCCTGAACGCTGGCAACAGCGGATCAACTATGAGATGAACATCGATATGGATGCAGCCCGGCACCAATACCGCGGCACCATGCGCATGACCTACACCAACAACAGCCCCGATACGCTGGACAAGGTTTTTTACCACCTGTATTTCAATGCTTTCCAGCCGAACAGCATGATGGATGTGCGCTCCCGCAGCATTCAGGACCCCGACGGCCGGGTTGCCGACCGTATTTTCAAACTGAAACCCGAAGAGCAAGGCTATATCAAAATACAAACCTTGAAACACAACGGCAAAGCAGTGCAGTTTTTGACCAATGAAACCATCCTCGAAGTCACTTTGAACGAACCCATTCTGCCCGGCAGCAGCACAGTGTTCGAGATGGAATGGGATGCTCAGGTGCCGCTTCAGGTGCGCCGATCCGGGCGCGACAGCCGCGAAGGTGTGGCCTATTCCATGTCGCAGTGGTACCCCAAACTATGTGAATACGACTACCAGGGCTGGCATGCCAATCCATACGTAGCCCGGGAGTTTTACGGGGTTTGGGGCGATTTTGATGTAAAAATTTCGATGGATAAAAACTACCTCATCGCGGCGGGCAGTTACCTGCAAAACCCGCAGGAAGTGGGTTATGGTTACGAAGATCCCGCCCAACCGCTTCGCCGCCCCGAAGGCGACAAATTGCTCTGGCACTTTAAAACACCCAATGTGCACGACTTCTGCTGGGCCGCCGATCCGGAATTCACCCAAGTTTCCATTAAAGCCCAGGACGGCTCCACGATGCGTTTTTTCTGGCAAAAAGGCAAAGGATACGACGATCAGTGGCAAAAACTGCCGGCTATTATGGACCGCGCACGGACACATATGAACAAACATTTCGGCAAATACCCTTACCAGGAATACTGCTTCATCCAGGGCGGCGACGGCGGCATGGAATATCCGCTGGCGACCCTCATCACCGGCAACCGCTCGCTCAATTCGCTGGTCGGCGTAGCCATACACGAGCAACTGCACTCCTGGTACCAGATGGTGCTCGGCAGCAACGAAAGCCTGTATGCCTGGATGGATGAAGGTTTTACTTCCTATGCCGAAGAAATTGTGGAAAACGAACTCATCCGCGAAGGCTTACTGTCCGGAAAAGTCGCCGTTGAAAACCCGCACGAAGGCTCCTACGACGCGTATAAAAGCCTGGTTTCCAGTGGAAAAGAAGAACCGCTGACCACCCATGCGGATCATTTCAACACCAATTACGCCTATTCTCTGGCAGCATACGTTAAAGGGGATGTTTTCCTGCACCAATTAGAATACATCATCGGAAAAGACGCGTTTGAAAAAGGTTTGCTGCGCTATTTTGATACCTGGAAATTCAAACACCCGAACGCCAACGACGTGGTGCGTGTTTTTGAAAAACAAAGCGGCCTAGAACTCGACTGGTACAAGGAAGATTTTGTCAACAGCACCAGAACCATCGATTATGCCATCGAATCGGTGGTTGCAGAAGACAAAAAGAGCACTTTGGTCACCATCAAACGCATCGGCCTGATGGCCATGCCGCTCGATGTTGTTGTGACCTACAGCAACGGCGACCAGGAAATTTTTTACGCGCCGCTCGAAAGTATGCGCGGTGAAAAACCACGCGAAAACAACACGGAGAGAACGCTGCTGCCCGACCACCGCTGGGTGGACCTGACGTATTCGTTTGAAATCCCGGAAAAAATGAAAAAAGTCGCCAAAGTGGAAATCGATCCTTCACAGCGCATGGCCGACCAGCATCCGGACAACAATGTGTGGGAAAAGAAGTGATTACAAAAGGTAAACCGCCTGATTTCTTATGATTACTTTTGCGGCGCAAAAAATTTACCACATAGTTCACAATAGGGTTTCACATAGATCACATAGTGCGTTCTCCCAATCGGGTTTAGCCTAATATGGCCTATGTGAAACCCTATTGTGAACTATGTGGTAAAAAACACCATCCCATGCAATACGAAAATCTACAAATATCGCTCGAAGACGGCATTGCAGTCGTCACAATCAGCCGGGAAAAAGCGCTGAATGCCCTGAACAGCCGGACCATGGAGGAACTGCAACACTTTTTCGGTGACGCCGCCCATGAAATAGAAGGGCTGAAAGGTATCATCCTGACCGGAGCGGGAGAAAAAGCGTTTGTCGCCGGAGCTGACATCACCGAATTCAGCGGATTGAGCGCTACGGACGGCATGAAACTGGCCAAACGCGGGCAGGACGTGTTTTTTCTGATCGAACATTTTCCAAAACCCGTCGTTGCGTCCGTGAATGGTTTCGCGCTCGGCGGCGGTTGCGAACTGGCCATGGCCTGTCACTTGCGCATTGCCGGCGAAAAAGCAAAATTCGGGCAACCGGAAGTCAACCTCGGCCTTATTCCCGGTTACGGCGGCACCCAGCGCCTGATACAGTACATCGGTAAAACAAAAGCCATGGAACTGCTCATGACGGCAGATATCATCGGTGCAGCTGACGCACATCAACTGGGGCTGGTCAACTACCTCGTACCTTCGGGCGCTGAAATCGAAAAAGCAAAAGAACTCATCGAAAAAATCGCCACCAAGGCGCCTTTCGCCATTGCAAAAGTCATCGAATGCGTCAATGCCTACTACGAAGAAGGGGTCGACGGTTTCTGGAAAGAAGTAGATGCTTTCGGCGAATGCAGCGGAACGGAAGATTTTAAAGAAGGCGCCGCCGCATTTGTGGAAAAAAGGAAGGCAACTTTTAGCGGAAGGTAGGGTTTTGGTGTTTTAGTGTTTTGGTGTTTTGGTGTTTTAGAGGTACTTCGCCATTGGCATTTCAATATTCCTGGAGTTGGCAGCCCAAAACACTAAAACACCAAAACACCAAAACACCAAAAAAAAGACATAACATGCATAAGAAAATAGAAACCGACATCATCATCATCGGAGCAGGCCCTGTCGGCCTGTTTGCCGTTTTTGAAGCGGGGCTGCTGAAAATGCGTTGCCACCTGATCGATGCGCTGCCACAACCCGGCGGCCAGTTGACAGAGATTTACCCGAAAAAACCGATCTACGACATCCCCGGTTACCCCAGTGTGCTGGCCGGCGATCTGGTGCAAAACCTGATGCAACAAATCGCGCCGTTCAACCCCGGTTTCACTATGGGCGAACGCGCGGAACATATTGAAAAACAGGAAGATGGGCGATGGCTCGTCACCACAACCAAAGGAACGGAACACCTGGCGCCTATTATTTTTGTCGCCGGCGGACTGGGCAGTTTCGAGCCGCGTAAACCGCCGATCGAAAACATCGAGCACTTCGAAGACCATGGCGTGGAATATTTTGTGCGCAATCCTGAATTTTACAAAAACCGGCGCGTAGTGATTGCCGGCGGCGGCGACTCGGCGCTGGACTGGACGATCTATCTCGCTGACCTGGCCGAACAGATTACCCTGATCCACCGCCGCACCGAATTCCGTGGCGCGCCCGACTCCGTTGAAAAAGTGATGGAACTGGCCGAATCTGGAAAAATAAAACTGATTACCAACGCACAAGTCATTGGTTTACAAGGCAATGGAAAACTGAACGGCGTCATTATTCAGCACGACACCGACGGCGAATTTGAAGTAGCCGCCGATCATTTCGTGCCGCTGTTCGGCCTCACACCCAAACTCGGTCCGATAGCCGACTGGGGTTTGAGCATCGACAAAAGCGCCATTGAAGTTAATACTGTCGATTATGCCACCAATGTGCCGGGCATTTACGCCATCGGCGATATCAATACGTACCCCGGTAAATTAAAACTCATCCTCTGCGGTTTCCACGAGGCTACTCTGGCCTGTCAGTCGGCATTCAAAGTGGCATTTCCCGATAAAAAATTGTCTTTTAAATACACGACAGTGACGGGGATCGAGGGGATGCCGGGTTAAAATGTGTTTTGGTTTTTTGGTGTTTTAGTGTTTTGGTCTTTATCGCTTGGTATTGGTTTTTATCTCAAGTGAAGGATTCAAAAACCTAAGGCCAAGCCTTTCCAAATAAGCCATGAGTTTCCAGTCTAAAACACGAAAATACCAAAACACTAAAAAATTACATGGTCAACACCATCCAAATCAACATCATCGACCGCGAGGGAGTGCGGCACGAACTCGATGCGCCCACTGACATGAACATGAGTATCATGGAGTTATGCAAATCCTATGAACTCCCGGTAGAAGGCACCTGCGGCGGTATGGCCCTCTGCGCTTCCTGCCATGTATATGTACTCAGCGAACAGGAATTACCCGAACCCACCGACGATGAACTGGCGATGCTCGACGCCGCTTTTTTTGTAAAAAGCAACAGCAGGCTCGGTTGCCAACTTAAATTGAAAAATGAAATGGACGGGCTGACGCTGGAGCTGGCACCGGTCTGAAAAGAAGCGAGAAGTGAGAGGCGAGAAGTGAGAATCCGTAGATTACACCGCTCCGCCCTTGTAATACCAATAACTGAGCGGTGTAATCTACGGATTCTCACTTCTCGCCTCTCACTTCTCGCTTTAATCTATTTTCAGCACCTCAATCTCCGAAATCTTCCACTGCACCGCTTTATGCAAATCATAGTTTTGCAAGCGGTTGTGGTAAAAATAAAGCACCCGGAAATTGGAGGAAACGATATGGCCTTCTTTGGAGAGGCTCAGCGGTTTTTCCGCGTGAAAAATGCCCAGATTTTTGACGCCATCGCGCACCACATCTTCTGCGGAACGGTGTATTTCAGGCGCCAGCCTGATTTTCCCCTGCTGTTCCCATTGAAACAACCGGGCCTGCATTTGCTCCACAACTTCTGCTACCGCGTGGAACGGGAACATATAATCATCTGGCGGCAGGCGCAGGATACCGAATAAATCGAGTTTGGGATTTTCGTGCAGCAGCATTTCAAAGACGGCAAAAGCCGTGAGGTGGCTGCTCAACACCACATTTTCTATATGATACCGGTCGATGATACGTTCTGCCAGTAGTTTGGTGTATTCTTCTTCGCGCTGCCGGTCTTCATTCACTTCTTTTCGGGCGGTAAAATATTCGTGGATATCGAGTTCGTTGCCATAACGGTCGAAACTGCGGCCTTGTGCATCCACCATATTGCCCAACACGTCCATGGGTTTGCCGATACTCAGGGTGATGTCGCTGGTCGTGGAGAAAAAACGCCAGATAAACCGCAGCCATCCGCGCACACTTTTGCCTTCGTCGCGGAGGCGGATGTAGTTTTCCTTGCCGGTACTGCGCAGGTGTTGTTCAATCAGGAAAGGAGCTTCCAGCACAAAATTGTAGCAGATCACCAGGGGCACGATAAACACTTTTTTGCCCGTATGTTGCTGACACATAGCGCGTTGTGCTTCAACAGCCGTGCCGAGCAAACCCATTTTCAGGTCCGTTTCCAGTTCGCCGGAACGCGAGCGGGTGCCGCCCGGGAAAAAGAGCGTATTCACCCCCCGTTGAATACTGAGGTTGCTCATCACTTTCAGCGTTTCCAGGTAAATCGCATTTTTTTTGCGGCGATCCACCCGGTATGCGCCAAGGCGGTTCATAAAATAAGCCGCCGGCCCGAAATTGTACAGGTTCAGTCCGGCGCCGTAACTAAAGGAAGGCATGCCCAAGATCTGGTCCAGCGCATAACCCACCAGAATAGAATCGAGGTTACTGCTGTGGGTGGGCACCACGATGACCGTCCCGTGTTGAAACAGTTGGCGCACCGTCTCTGCGTCACCCATTACATTCAGGCGTTCGTACAGGTTCCTTCGGCCGCGCCAGAACGAGCGCAGGCTTTTGCCAACGGCGGCGTTAAAAATGCGGTTGAAAAAAGCGGTCAGGAAACGCTGCGCAAAACGGAAAGTAGGAATCTGGAAGGTGCCTACGATTTCTTCCGAATAACGATGGATAATTTTTTGCAAAATATCCTCCGCTACTGCTTTTGCCTGCGGGTCGTCGCGGTCGAGCGACTTTTTGATCATTTTTTTGCTGATCCGGTTCCAGAACTGGCGTTCATTGGGCGGGTCCACCTTCCAAGGGTCTTCCTTGATCCGGATACGCTCGTGGTACATCGTTTTCACAATCACATCCGACAGGTCTTTGCGGTGCCTGCTGAGCAGGCGTTTGAAAGCAAATTCGTCGATTTCCCGGATAAACTCCGAACGGTCCTTGCTCAACCGGTATATCGGCCAGTCTTCA
>JADLCC010000086.1 GCA_020847425.1 Saprospiraceae bacterium | reverse complement strand
CAGTGTAGACCGTGCCCTGTTGAACACCACAGGCGTACTGTACTACACGCTCGAAACTGCAACCGACAGCGCAACGAAGAAGATGATACAGTCGAAATAGGGTAGAGCCTTTTTACCAAGGTTATCCTGATAAATTATGCGCGATTCGGAACATGTTTCCGGGTCGCGCATTTTATTTTCCCGGCATATTTTTGATGGCCCAAACCAGCAGGGCATTCTTTTCAGCGGGCAGGTCGTCGCTGCTGAAGATTTAATATGGAAAGTACTCCTTTAACCACACATGCAGTCGCCTGAAAAAAAAGTGGCATCATTTTCGTTAAAATATTGTTTGTATTTGTACTTTTACCAAGTTTTAATCATAATCCACCACAAAAACTCATGGAAAGAAAATGCTTGCCTGTCGGCGTTCTGCCGCACTCCTGTCATTTCTGACCTCATTCCAGGGTGTTCTTCTTCTTCCGAACGCACCTGCTATCATGACCAAGAGGAGTTTGATTGCTGTTTTTTACGATGGAAGTGACTGGTAGATTACAGCCAGTTTGCGACCGATTTATTGACTTGGATCAAATCATTTAGTTCTAATTTTCCTATAAGAAATGTACTTTCTTGTTGGTAAACAGGCTTTTTTGCATTAAATAAATTTTACTCATGAAAAGAATTCTTTACTCCACCCTTTTTCTTTCCCTGCTGTTCGCATGGGACGCTTCGGCCCAAAGTATCGGTGTAAACACCAATACCCCCGATCCTTCTGCAGCACTGGACGTGAAATCAACTACCCAGGGCTTGCTTGCGCCCCGGATGACACAGGCGCAACGCACCGCGATTGTTGCCCCCGCTACCGGCTTGCTCGTCTATCAAACAGATGGCACCGCCGGTTTTTATTCTTTTAACGGTGGCTCCTGGGTGCAACAGGGCGCTACGGGTCCAGTCGGCCCAGCAGGCCCTGTCGGCCCAGCCGGTCCCGCTGGCGCTACCGGCCCTGTTGGTCCTATCGGCCCACAAGGGGTACAAGGCATTCTCGGACCTATCGGCCCTGCCGGTCCACAAGGCCCACAAGGTGATCCGGGTGCTACTGGTCCTGCGGGCGCTACAGGTCCTGCGGGTCCAACTGGCCTGACTGGTCCTGCCGGTCCACAAGGCCCACAAGGTGATCCGGGTGCTACTGGTCCTGCTGGCTCTGCTGGTCCTGCTGGCTCTGCCGGCCCTGCCGGCCCTGCCGGTCCTGCTGGTCCTGCCGGCTCTGCTGGTCCTGCCGGCCCTGCCGGTGCTGCGGGTGCTGTCGGCCCATCCGGCGCCACAGGCCCAGCCGGTTCTGCCAATATCTCAGGTACAACCAACTACCACGTCAAGTTTACCGGAGCAACTATCGGCGGCAACTCCCTGATTCAGGATAATGGTATAAGTTTGTCTATGAATATTGCTCCTGATATAAGATATGGGGCGTATTTCTACAAGCAGCAACTCACCGCCACTGGCGACGGCCAGCACTCCCTGCTTGGCTACCGCAACCGCGACACGCAGAATGATGGTACTGCTTATAGTTTCCTTGCTTCCAATTCAGGAACGGCCGGGTACAATTTCTGGGGCGATTTGTACACCTTCGGTACGGCTGGATTCAGCTACAACGATTACACCCGTACCGGCGGCGCTTTGGGCGCTGAGGTATTCGGCTCATACTGGGGTAGCCTGGGATACAAAAACTCTGGCTCAACCAACTATGGCGTTTATGGCTCCGCTGCCTATGCCACAGGCGCTGGATTTCTTTCCAGCAACACCTACACCGGCATCGGCGCCGGTTTTTACGGCGGCGTGATGGGCGGCTGGGTACGCGGCGACGTACTGGGCCTCACCACAGCAGGCGAACTGTATGCTTCCTATAATGTAGGTAATGAGTACACTTCGGGCCACCAGGCCGACATCGTGACCAACAACGGTCAGCGCGCAGTAGCCTATGCCAACACTTCCACTTCGCTGAAAGTGTACGACGACGGTTATGCTGCGTTGCAGAACGGACAATCTGCGGTAAGTTTCAGCCCTGAATTCCTGGCTTTGATGACACCAAGCCAGCGTCCGGTGATCACCGTTACGGCGGTAGGCGCACCGGTGGCGCTGTATATTCGCTCGATCGATAAAAACGGATTCTCCGTGGCTGCTGCCGATGGTTCCGCTGCCAATGTGGAATTCTCCTGGACGGCTGTGGCAAAACGCGTGGATGCTGCTAAAGCGGAAGTGCCTGCACAGATAATGGACGCTCAATTCGACGAACACCTGAAAGGTGCGATGTTCAACGACGGTAACACCGAGCAAAACGCCAAGCCGATCTGGTGGGATGGCTCGAAACTGCGTTACGATGCTCCTCCGGCACAGAGAACCGACAACAAAGTAGAACCGAAACACTAATCGGCCTTATGAAAGGTTGGATGTTCGGTATTTTCCTGGTTTGTCGGGCGTTCCCGATGCCTTTGCCGGCGCAAAACGACTCCCTGCTGCTGCAAGGCCTGAAAACGGATGTTTTCTACCTCGCTTCCGATAGCCTGGGAGGGCGCGCACCCGGTACAGGAGGGGCCGAAATGGCCGCCCGCTGGATTGGCAAAAGGTTTGAAACGCTCGGATTAAAACCTTTTATTGAAAATACCTGGGTCCAACCTTTCACTTTTTCCGAGGAAGGTAAAATGATTGCCGCAGAAAATCTGCTGGCACTGACCAACCCGGAAAAGCCGTGTAAATTGCTCATTTCAGCACATTATGATCATTTGGGTTTGGAAAGCAGCCACTCGCGGGAGGTTTTCAAAAACAGGATTCACAATGGTGCGGATGACAATGCAAGCGGTGTGGCGATGTTGCTGGCTTTGGCGCAACGATACATGCAAAAGGAAAAGGAACTGGATTACAGTGTTCTTTTTGTGTGTTTTTCGGGGCACGAAGCGGGTTTGTTCGGCGCGGAATACCTGGCACAACATCTTGGGAATGCGTTGAATCAAGTGGCGTTTGTAGTAAACCTGGATATGGTTGGAAGACTGGATGATGCGCAAATGCCTCCTCCTTTGTATTTCCGGCTCCCGGACGACAGCCACTGGAAAACGGAACTTTTACCTGTTGCTACTGAGGGTTTGAAAATCGTTGTCAAAACCATAGAAACGCCGCTCGATCACACGCCTTTTCATAAAAAAGGTATTCCAGCGGCTACATTTTCGACCGGTTTACACGCTGATTATCACCTGAGTAGCGACGATGCGGAGAAAATCAACTACGCAGGTATGGCGCAGGTTTTTTTTTTTCTGGAAAAGTTTCTGGCGGGAATCCTTTAAGATTTTTGACCATAAACGCACGCGGCAAACCTACGATTCAAGCTGTTGATCAAACGTAAGAATGGGATGTATGCATCACCTGGAATTTACCTCTTAGGAGCATTCTAACTGCAATTGAAAAAAATATGAAAAATATACTTTTTACACTAACGGTTTTATGCCTGTTGAGTACGGTAGTGTCGGCACAAGGCGAGTTGTATATACCTCCGACAGGAAGTATATTCACAACTGGCGCCAGCACGCTCACATTCAGCAACGCAAAACTCACCAACAACGGGAGTTTTACCGATAACAACGGCACTGTACTCTTTACGGGTAATGCCTCCAATGCCAATGCCAGTTTTAATGGAACAGGGGCAACCACGTTCAAAAACCTGACCATTGACAAAAGCGCTAACAACGGGCAGGTCAATCAGGACATTATTGTTCTGGGCAATCTGACGCTCGTATCCGGCGGTCTGGAACTGGCAAACGGCGATGTCAACTTCGGTACGACCGGTAGCCTGCAAGGCGAAACAGAAACCTTCCGCGTGTATGGCGCCGGCGGGGAACTGATCGCGTTTGTCACCCTCAATGCGCCCAACGGCGTAAACCACGCCAATCTGGGTGCGATTATTACTTCGGCGCAAAACCTGGGTCTTACTGAAATCCGCCGCGGGCACGCGCCCTTTGTGGTTCCTTCCGGAAACAGTATTGAACGTTATTTCAACATTTTACCCGCCAACAACAACGGACTAAATGCGACGCTTCGTGCCAATTACTTCAATGCGGAAGTAAACGGCAATACGGAAAGCGACCTCATTTTCTGGCGTAGCACCAATGGCGGTGTGAACTGGGTGTTCCAGAATGGCGCTTATACGCGTGATGGAGCCGCCAACTGGGTACAACTGCCCGGCATCAATGCCTTTTCGATGTGGACGCTGGCTAACCTGCCTCCATGCCCGGAATTGTCAGTTGCACCGCCGAATGTTGCGGTGGTCAACAGTGCCTGCAATGATGCTTGTGAAGTGGCAGGTGGCTCGATCACGGCGCCTGCAAATCCTTGCCCACAAGGTTCTTCGATTCAATACCGTGTAAACGGCGGCGCCTGGTCGAATACCCTGCCTGCATACGCGCAAAGTGGTCCGGCACAATTTATCCAGACCCGTTGCCTTTGCGACGAATTTGACGCAATTGCCAGCCCGGCATCTTCGGGCGTAGCAACAGCACCCGGTTTTTGCGCTCCGGCGCCGACTAACCTCGTGTGCAACGATCTGGTTACAGTAGCCCTCGATGAAAGTTGCACACTGGAACTGAACCCGGATATGATTCTGGAGGGTTTTAATGCCTGCTTTGCGAATTACCTGGTACAGGTAGACCGCAGCCTGCCTTTGGGCAATGGCCCGTGGCAACCTGCTGTACTTGGTCCTTCCGATGTGCACCATACTTATGCAGTACGTGTGGTACTGGATGCGAATGGTAATAGCATAGCAGATCTGGGTGAAAACTCCTGCTGGGGCAATATCTCCATCGAAGACAAACTTCCGCCGGTAATCACCTGCCCATGTTCCGCTTTGACGGATAACACCTGCACGTACACCTGTGCGGACAAAGACGGTATCCTGAACGGCTCGATCGCCACCCCGCTGCCTACGGCAGTGGACGGCTGCGAAGGCCCGATCACGAATGTTGTGACGAATCCGAACGCCCCTGGCGCTAATTTGTACAAAAAAGACGTGTACTACGCCGGCGCCGATGCCTGCAGCGTTGCACGCATCGAACGCACCTGGACAGCAAAAGACTCCTGGGGTAATTCGGCACAGTGCACACAAATCTTCTACCTCGAACCATTCGACCTGGATGATGTAGACTTCCCTGAAGATGTAACCATCGACTGCGAAGGCTGCGGCCTTACAGCCAACACCAAGCCATGTGAAACAGGTGTTCCAACGGTGGATGGTTTCGATGCAGACGGTGTATACGAACTGATTCAATACAATGGCAACTGCGTTGTTTTGTCCGAAGGACTGTGCAACCTGGGTGCTCAATATGAAGACACCCGCATCGACGTTTGCGCGGGTACTTTCAAAATCCTGCGCCACTGGACTGTTCTGGACTGGTGCACGAACGAGGTTTACGAGCACGACCAGTTGATCAAAGTGGTGGACGACGAAGGCCCTGCTATCGCTACACCTGCCGATATGACGGTTTCGACCAACCCATCACAGTGCTGCGCCACGGTGAACCTGCCGGATGT
>JADLCC010000085.1 GCA_020847425.1 Saprospiraceae bacterium | reverse complement strand
TGTAGCGGAAGGTATCCTTTGGAACGGTGCTCGTGCGCAGCACCTGCGAGCGTTCGTTATGCACCCACGGAATGGCTGCATTCAGCTGGAAGCGGTCACTCAGGCCATAGGACAAGTTGAGGTCGACGGCGTGCGAGTAGATATTCACTGCATTGCCGCGTTGTTTCCCGTCGGGGCCGATGCCGCCGCCGGTGGTTTGGCGTTCGTGTTGTTCTTCTGTGCCCACAAAATGGCGCCAGGAGTGGAAATAACGGTATGTCGTGCCGACCTGAAAGTCTTGTTTCGCCAGGTTGTATGACATATCCATATCGGTGGAACACATGGTGTTGAGGCCCCCCATTTGACGGACGGCAACGCAACCTTGCGCATGAGCGGTAGCCGTAGCGGCGACCAGCATGAGCACTAGCAAGAGAGATGGTAAAAATTTCATATTGAATATTTTTTTGAGCGGGATGTTACCGCAGCATTTTTGAAAAAAGTAGTTATCGGTTATCCGTTATGAGTTATCCGTCTTGATAATCAAGCATTTGGATAAAAAATAACGCAAACCAAAGGCACTCCATGCTACCAAACCATTGAATATCAATGGATTAAATACATGAGCATACACTTCCAAACCAACTTGTTTGAGTGTGCAGGGTACTTTCAGGAAAAAAGGGCGTAAAGGTTACGCGCAATCAGGAGGGGGCACTACGACCGACAGAAAGCCCGTCGGAAGATACAGGTTGTAATGCCAGAATGACGTTTTCAGGTCATTTTCCCAAGGGCTATAGTGCCTTACAACTGCGGGTGCAGCCATGGGTGAAAACACCGTAATAAAATCCTTCGCGGAAGGAGCGTGGTGGCTGAGTGGTTGCTGCCTGTTCGATTGCTCATCCGATGAAAGGGTGTTGAGAATCGAGCTCAGGGCATCAAATTTGTCGCGGGCGCTGATGTTGCGTTGCAGCGTAAAGTAGAGCGTATCATTTTCGTAGCGCCGCTCTACCACATTGTAAAATTCATCACCCAGTTTGAAACATTTCTGTATCGGGTCGGTCTCTTCAAAGTTGCCGGTATAGGGCAGCGGGGCGTGTACCTTGATTTCTATCTGTTCATCATTCATCGCTGCCTTGGGCAGAGGCGTCTCCAATGCCCAGGCATAATGCAGGGACATGACCAACGGCTCCGATATTTTGTAGAGCAGTACGGCGAGCAACGATATGGTGAATAAGATTCTCAAAAAGTGGTTATCTGTTATTAAGCAGTTATCCGTTATTAGTTATTGGTTATCCGTGTTGATAATCAAGCATTTGTAAAGAATTTATCTAACCTAAGTTGCCTGATATAGTTACGAAATAATGCAATTTGTGTGGCAAAGAAAACAAAATCAAGTCAGTTTCAATTTTTTTTCTGAAAGGTCGCCAGCAATTCACACTTACCGGCAACTACCTCCTTACTGAAGCCGACACTTTCCTGCCCCCGGCAATAACAACAAAGCCGTTTTTACCGAAGGCATGAAGAACCCTGGAAAATATTTACCCTTGCTTTCTAAGGAAAACACAATCTGGTACCATACCGTTGGCCCACTGACCGCGAAAAAGCGCCGAGAGTTCGGCACAAGCGTGGCTAAAATTGGTGCGCGCGTAGCCGAGCGCGATAAACCCCGCGTCTCAGTTCCAATGGTGGGAGTACAAGCTCGGCGCAGGTTGGGTGAATCTGCCGAGGATGTTGTTTTTCAAAACATTTTTAGCCGCCTCAACAAACGCTTTTGTTGCGGTCAATACGAAGTGCGGTGGTAATTCAGTCATAATTTTTTCGATTGATTATCAAATTTCATTCAGCCGTGTTGCGCCGCGCCACCCATTCGATGCTCAGGCCCTGCACGATGATAGAAAACAGCACGATGGCGTACGTGATAAACACAATCGGCTCTTTTACCGGCAGGTTTGGTATGGAGAGCGCCATGGCTAATGAAAGCCCGCCTTTCAGCCCGCTCCATATCACGATGTTCTGTTCGCGGTGGGTGGTGCCAATGGTTTTGCGAAATAGGGCGGACAACAATTTTACTGTGACCAGCCGTGCCAACAGTGTGATACCGATTGCCACGATGCCCAGCACCAGCAGTTGACCGCTAAATGCCAGCCCAATGAGCCGCAGCCCGATGAGCAAGAACAGGATAGCATTCAAACCCATGTCCAGCAATTCCCAGAACTGGTCCATGTACCGTTCCGTGGTGGCGCTCATTGATTTTTGTCGGGAAGTTTTCGCTCCCGTTATCAGACCCGCCACCACCATGGCCAGCGGCCCCGAAATGTGCAGCTGGTCGGCCAACAGGTAGCCGCCCATGACGACGGCGAGCGTTAGCAGGATTTCGACCTCGTAGTCGTCGATGGATTTTAGGAGCAAAAACGCACCGTAACCCAAAGCGCCGCCAAACAGGATGCCACCCACGGCTTCGCGGACGAATAATAGCAGCATGCCGCCCACGGTGAAGGACTCCGCGCCTTTTTCCACGATTTCGAGGATGGTTAGAAATATCACGATACCCACTCCGTCGTTGAACAACGACTCTCCGATGATATTGGTCTTGATGCGCTCGGGTACCTGGGTGCGGTTCAGGATGCCCAGCACGGCAATCGGGTCGGTGGGCGCGATCAATGCCCCGAACAGCAAACAATAAATCCATTCGATGGGAGCGCCCAGCCATCGGGAGCATTGGTAAAGCAGTCCCGCTACGACCACCGTTTTTAATATAGTACCCAGCACGGCCATGATTCCAATGGATTTCGCTTCTTTGCGAATGGCGTCCGTGTCCGAATGGAAAGACCCGGCGAAGAGCATGAAGCACAACATCACTTCGAGCAACGCCTTGCTGAAATCGAGATGCACAATCACGTTTTCGAGCGTGGCTGCTAATTGCCAGTGAAAAATATGGTTGCTGACCCACACTATGGTGGACAAAGCCAGGGACAACACCAGCAGGCCGATGACATTGGGGAGCCGGATGAAGCGATGGTTGATATAGGCCAGCGCAGCGCACAAGACGATGAGGAGAGTGACAAGTTGAAAAGCGTCCATAGAGCGAGTTAGGCGAGCTGAGTGTTTTCGGGGGCGGGAGGAATCGTCAATACGGGTACGGCGGCCTGTTCCAACACCAATTGGATGCTTGAATAAAGTGTGCATAGCCTGTCGCAAAAGTACTTCGCTTTCTCGTCATACTTTTCGCCGCCGCATGATTTTTTGCACAGCGGCTACCGCCGTCCGTATCGCCTGTTCGTAGGTCGCCGCATTTTTCTTGACAAAAATGTTTTCGCCCGGCACGTCTAATTTGATTTCGCAGAATTGATTTTCCGGGTTGCCGCTCGCGCCTTCGGAGAGCGTCACCTCTGCCCGCAGGATGTCAGCGGTTTTGCGGAAAACGCTGTTCATTTTTTTTCGGGTAAATTGTTCGAGGTGCTCACTTCCTTTGAAGTGGACGGTTTCATAAACAAAGTCCATGTTGTTTTTTTTAAATGGTGAAAAAATGTGGAGAATTATGGGATGTGGATCAAGTCGAGTGCGTGAAAAGTCCTTGGTTTAGTACGGATCAAAATACAACTGACGACAGGGGGAACACTAAATTATTTTTTGACCCTTACTTCAAGTCCAAAGATAACAGCCCTGTTGTTAGCAAAACCTGATAAATATCATACTTCGGGCGATTTGAAGGAATGTGAGGCAAAAGCGTTCGGCTTTGACCTTTTCGTGCCTTTGCCCTCGATTTTTTTACATTCGCCCTGATGGAAAATATTTCTACTTACACCATACTGTTTGCGGTCTGAAAATCGAAAAGAAAGGCGATGAACCAATAAAACTCCGGCAGTACCCTGTGCTTTCAACCCTTGATTTTGCTGCTGCTGCCCGGATGCCGAACTGGCTGCCGCAACCGGCTTGAGTGGGGAGGTACTCGGTCGCGCCCGCGAGCGCTGGTTTACCGAAACCCTGCTTTCGCCGTTGGGGGATACCCAGGCGGCTCGAGTTGCACATTTTAGCGGCTATGTGCGTATTGAAGATTGATTTCATCTGGCACCTGAAAAAATCAGCCTGTATGCCCTAATTTGGTTACTTTGCCGGCATACTGACTTACTACTTGCTTGTACAATGAATAAATTTTTCGAACAATTTGACCTTACCCACGAAAAAGAAAATTTCCAGGATGTTATAAAGACTATTGAAAAGGATGTCGTCTCGCATGGAGCAAATCTCTGGATTTTAATTTTTGCCATTTTCGTTGCTTCCTTAGGTTTGAATGTGAATTCAACCGCAGTGGTCATTGGCGCTATGCTCATTTCGCCGCTGATGGGGCCTATCATGGGCATGGGCATGGGTATGGGCATCAACGATTTGGCTCTGCTGCGCAAATCTTTGTTCAGCTATCTTTTTGCCGCAGGCATAAGTTTGGCTACTTCAACGCTCTATTTTGTCATTACCCCTATCAATTCCGCACATTCCGAAATTCTCGCCAGGACCTCGCCGAATATCTACGATGTGTTGATTGCATTTTTTGGCGGACTTGCCGGGATTATCGCCGTTTCGTGCAAGCATAAGGGGAATGTCATCCCCGGTGTCGCGATAGCCACGGCGCTCATGCCGCCGCTTTGCACCGCAGGATATGGGCTGGCAACCTTCCAGATGGCGTATTTTTTTGGCGCGTTTTACTTGTTCCTCATCAATACTGTGTTTATCGCGCTGGCCACCCTGGTGGCGGTCCGGCTGCTCCGGTTTCCCATAACAAAATTGTCGGACCGCGAGGCGGAAACCAGGGCTAAGCGCATCGCATGGGTGGTTGTACTGGCGACGCTGTTGCCGAGCTTGTATTTTGGATATGATATTGTACAAAAGGAAAAGTTCACGCAAAATGCCAATCGTTTTATTCAAAGCGAAGCCAAATTTCCTAATGACTATTTGTTGAAAAAGGAAATTGACTCCAGACAAAAGTGCATCACGCTTACTTATGGCGGGAAAAAAATAACGGATGCGGAAATCGAGCAACTGAAAAACAGATTGGTCTACTACGGCCTTGAGTACGCAACCGTGACTGTTCAGCAGGGATTTGAATATTTGAATGAAATCAAAAAAACCGACGAGACAACCCCACTGAAACAAGCGCTGGCGGAAAAGGAATACGAACTGAATGCACTGAAAACGGCGATAGATAGCCTGAAGGCGGCTGAAACGAACACGGGCCAATTGATCCGCGAGGCCAAAGCCCTTTACCCCGATCTCCGTCATTTCGCCTGCACCGAGATGCATCCGGCCAGCCGGACCGATGGAGACTCCGCGGCAACTTACCTGGTATATCTGCAATTTTCAAAACTACCCGGCCGGAAGGAAAAAGTACAAGTCCGGAATTGGTTGGAAACCCAACTAACTGGTCGGTTAAAGGTAGTTTTTGACCAATAGATTGCCCGACAAATTCGGATCAGTCTTTATGTGTTGGCCTACGCGGCTTACATGGTTTTCGTGGTCGTCAGGGGATGAGGTAGGTCGGGCGGGTTTTGTCGGGATAAACTGTTGAGCAGTTTGCGCCATGTCAATTTGGTTTGTTCAAAATCCTCGAAATGCTGTGTCACGTTTCGGTGGTAGTGTTCAAATTCGCTCATCACTTTTCCAAAGTCTTTTGTATTGAAAAAAGCATTCAGTTTGGGGATGCTTCGCTGAAGATTCAATCGGATGCCTTGCATGATGTTCTCGTAGTCTTTTCTTTGGGTGATGTAAACCAGCAACGGCTTGTACCGGATCCAGCCTATGGTGGCGTTGATGAACCGCTTTTGATTGGCCGGAGTATTGCCGTCTATACCTTCCAAATGTTTGGGGATGACACCGTTTAACAGGTTTTTGTACATCAAAAAACCGTCGTGAAACGTGTAGCAAGGCACCTTTACCACTTTCAAATCGGTCAGCATGGTACTCATAAACGTGTCTTCGCCGCGTGCGCCCGGAGGGTTGTAAAACGGGGGCAAGTCTTTGGTTTTTTTCAGGTTGAAACAAAGATTGGCCCCCGATATGAATTTCATCCCACTTTCTTCCTCGACTTCGTACGCGGTGGATTCGTTTATGATTTGCGCATCGGCGTAAGTCACGCACTGGTGCTGGTGGATGAGGTTTTTGAGTTTGTTCCAAGAAACGATATCGTTGCTGATGGCTTCGATGAAAAGCCTAAAGTCGGCTTCCGTCAAGACATCGTTGAACCGGATAAAAGGTATGGGCGAGATGTAGCCGCAATGATGGCCGTGCGTGATGTTGGCATCGTCGTTGTATTTCAGGTGGGTGCCGACGACACCTTGCCCCATCCAATAACATTTCCCGGCGGCGTTTTTCAAAGTGGCGACAGGGTATTCGTCATCGTCGAGAAATAGCAGCTTGTCCATGCGGTTTTTGATGGCAAAATAGGTCACGATGTTTCTTTTCTTGGCGTAGCCCTCTCCGAATATCCGTTCTGCCTCGACACCGTTGATGGCCCCTGCCGCTTTCAGCGTCCTTATTTCCTCCGCTACTTCTGCCGCACCGTAAAAATGGATGGAGTCAATCATCCGAGCCACTTCGTGCGGAACATTCTTGTAGTCACTTACCTGTGTGTTGAAATATTTCAAATCATACGCGACGAACAGGTGCAGCCTTATGTTAGGGTCGCTGATGATTCCGTGCTCGAGCCAATTGTTCACATAAGTTTTCAGCACATTTTGGAAGTGCTTTCTCCCAGTCACAAAACCGATTGCTAAGTTGATTGCCATAATGTTTTTGTTTGAAGAAATCTGTTAAATCATCATCTCGGGGGCCATAGTCACCTGCCGACCGTCATTCTCCTGCTGTGCGGACAATTGCTGCACACCGTTCGCGGGTTCTGGGAGTGTTTGCAACATGGGCACAGACAAAACGGGTACGGACGAATGTTGTAGAAAGTAAGGACCCACCATTTTGGTGAACAGCCGTAAAACGAAGTTCGTCGGCTCGACGGCGATACCAATCAGGTCTACCCCTAATTGTTCGGCGCGATTTATCATGGTGGTGCCGAAATGAAATCCGTGCGCAGTTTCAGTTTCTACCGCAATTCCGGAGGCGCGCAAGGTGTTCGTCATTTTTTCTGCCAAGTGATAAAGGCGAAGTTTTTCGCGGGCGGAGGCATCATCGGCGGCAAAAGCGGACAGGCATACTGTCGCGCCACAGGCTTTTGCCCAAGCCGCCACAGCGGGAAGTTTTTGTTCCAAACCATCTTTGAGACGCACCGGCACGAGGATTTTTTTTGGGATGGCAGGCAGCATGCCTTCGCGCACGAAGAGTACAGGGCAGGGACTGTTGTACATCAGCACGGAGAGTTTCCCCGGCGTCGTGTCGCCTAAGGAGGGCATTCCGGCGACCAACAGGTCGGTGTGTTCGTAGCGCATTTGTTTTACCAAATTGCGCCAATGCTTGCCCGATTCCATGAGATACTTGACCGAATGTGCCCGATGCAGACTGTTCCCCAAATCCTGCAACCGGGACATCGCGGATTTGAGCAAATTGTTGTTTTCTTTTCCATACAAGGCCATGTACGGGTTGGGGTCGGCATCCACAGAGCCGTACAGTACAAGTTGGGCTTTAAAAGTATCCGACAATTGCTCTGACCAAGCAATGACAGCATCGTTTTTCAGCGGGAAAGTTGCAGAAGTAATTATCTTTCGAATGGTGTAATTTTTCATAAAAAAGAGGTTGAGTCGTTGCTCGTATGTCGCGGTCGGGGAAGTCGCCGCGAAAGCAACAATAGTGAAAAAAAAAGAAGGAAAATGGCAATATCAGGAGGAGATTTAAATGAACTGATGATACAAAGTTAGGCCCTTCATCAAGTCCAAAACCTGACCGAAATCAGGTTTCCACAACTTTTGCATCAGATTCAGGCTGCTTCGGGCATCGTCGCTTGATGCAGCACCACCTGCGTGAAAGGAATCGTGATGCCATGTTCCTGAAAAGCATCCACGATGGCAAAACGCAACTCGCTCTTGACCGACTCGACGCGGAACATGTTGTTGCTCCAGAAAATGAGCTGAAAGTCGAGCGAGGAGCTGCCAAAATTCATCAGGCGGACATAGGGCCGTTGTGGGTCGGTTTGCAGCAAGTCGCCGTGTTGCCGGGCGCATTCTATGAGCACGCGCTCCACCTGCCGGATATTGGAGGCATAATCCACCCCCACGTTCAATTCAAAACGCGAGGGTGTAGCGTTATGCGTCCAGTTGATGACCTTTTCCTCGATAAATTTATGATTGGGAATAATGACTACATTGTCCTCGCGGGTGACGACGCGCGAAGTGCGCAGCGACACTTCCTTCACTTTGACCACCCAACCGTCTATTTCCACCAAGTCGCCGGCCTTCACCGTGCCTTCCAGCAGGATGATGATGCCGGAGACAAAATCCTTGAACACGTTTTGCAAACCAAGACCGATACCAATCAACAAGGCCGCCGAACTGGCTACCAAAAAAGTGATGTCCACGCCCAGCGATTGTATCCCGAAAATGGCCGCGAACGCCCACACGACATAGCCCATCAGTTGCAAAAATGAATCTTGGCGGCCTTCAGGCACTGCCCGCGCGTGCATGGAGCGACGCAACACCGTCGTCAGCAGCCGCAGCAACAAGTACGCGCCGGTCAGAATCAGGAGCAAGGCGACAATGTTGCCAACCGTGATGACGATAGAAGCGATGTGAAGCAGTTCGTAATTGAGTATTTCGTCCATAATGCCAAAGTTGATAAGAGTTGATAACGACCAACCCTGCGGTTGCTAGACTTCAAATGATGAGCCGAACACCACCGAGTTCCGATACCCGATAGGGAAAACGGTCGCCGGGCGAGCCGATGAACATGAAGTTTTTGGGGATGCCCCATTTTTTGGATAGTTCTTCGATGAGTTCAGGGCCAAAAACACCCTCTATTTCCAAATATTCAATCTTCACTTCCGGGTATGCGCGGTCCAGCACTTCGAGGTCGTAGCGCAGGGCTTCGTTGAGCGTTTGGCCTTGTTGCAGCACGGTCACGATTTTAAGTTTGCCCGTTTTTTCATTGTTTTCCACATATTGCAACACCCTGTTGAGCACCGCTACGTTGTCGCCTTTTGTAAAAAAAACAAACTCTTGCGCGTTGATTTTTTCCAACATCTTTTGCAAATACTGGCTACTGACCACTACAAATCTGCGCACGGGACGGTACAGGTAGTCGATAGTATAAAGCAGTATACGCACGATACGGCCCCGGTTGAGCATCAGGAAAATAAAGCCCATAGCCGGCAAGAGGTATTGGAAAAACGTGAATAGCGCGTCGGGGTTGAGCAGCATATTTCCCCAAAACGCAGCCGCCACGCACCCGATGGCCGCCACCACCGCCAGCGGGTGCGCCCGCACCGGACGCGGCAGTTTGGCGCGTTTGATTTTCAGGAGCAAATTGCCCAACCCAAACAAGGCCATCACCGCCAAAAACGAAAAAGTATAAACCCCAGCCAACGCACCCAAATCGCCCCCAGTGGCAAACAGCACCGACACGCACAAGATAAAAAAGGCCATCAAGATGCGGTAATTGACCCCGCGCCGGTTTTTGGCTAAGAAAAAATTGGGCAAAACACGGTCGAGCGTGATGCGCTCGATGAGGCCGGTGACCCCCACGAACGAAGTAAGCACAGCCCCGCTCAGCACCAATACGGCATCCACCGAAATCAGCCAGCCCAACCAACTGCCCCCAGCCGTGTAGCCTATGAAAGCCAACAGCGACTCCCGGTGTTCGCCCACCTGCGCCAAGGGGATGATACACAGCGCGAGCAGTGCAATAGCAGGGTTGAAAAAGCTTACCACCACCCACATATTGCGCAACGTTTTTCGGAATACGCCGGGCCGCTGTTCCTCCACAAAATTGGCCGAGCTCTCAAAACCCGAAATACCCAGCATAGCCGCCGAAAAACCCAAAAAAAGTGCCGTACCAAAACCGCCCGCAGCAGGCAGCGGTTGCTGCCAATTGAGCGCGAAGGTGTCGCCGCCGTGCCAAAACAAAAACCACGCACCTGCCAAAATCAGCAGCGACAGTGAAGCCAGGTGAGTAATAAAGATAACCACCGCCACGATAGCCGACTCGCCTATGCCAATCAAAGCCAAACCCATAAAACTCGCCAACAGTACAATCGTGGCGGCCTCAATGGGCAACCCGTGCGCCATGTTGTGCAGGTAGTGCATCGCCTCGTTGGCCGAAATGACCGCCGTAGCCATGTACGACAGGATGGTGAGACAGGCCGCCGCCGAGGCCATTTGTTTGGATGTCGTATTGAGCAGTGCGTTGTAAGCACCGCCGTTGAGCGGTAGCGCACCCACTACCTCGCCGTAAATCCGGCGAAAGAGAAACAGGACAACCGCTACGACCAAGAGCGAAATCCAGGCAAATTGGCCGGCGTAAAGTATGGTCAGCGCCGATACATAAAGGCAGGAAGAACTGATGTCGTTGCCACAAATAGCGGTGGCTTGCAATTCGTTGAGTTTTTTGGGATTCGGAACAGCGGTCATAAAGAAAACTTTTCAAATGTTAATAAAAGCAGCTTCAAAGATAAAAAAATAGAAGGCCAGCTGCTGCCATGAAATAACATCCGCTGCATATTCTCCTCATGGACAGTGTAGTGCAGAAGGGATTCAGGGGCTATCAATTGGAGTGAAAACCGACGAGGCACATTTTGCAAAAACCGGTTGATAGGCTCGTTTCGCCCGGCCCCATAAGCGTCTACGACGATTCCCTTGTCAATGCCGTTTTTATGTTCCATAACATATAAAACCGAGTTGTCCGAGGGGTCCGAAAACCCTTCAAAGCGGTGTACCGCCACGATGACCCACTTATCGGCGGCCAAAGGTGCGGCTGAAAAATCGAAGGGAAAGGTATAGCCCTGTTCGGTGTAGTGGTTCACCGCTTTACTCAACGTTCTGAAATATAGAGTTGTCATCGGATTGCGATATTTTAAAGTAAGGATGTGCGCAATAGAAAAGCAGCATTGGGCAACATCGGGCCGTAGTCAGCCTGCATGATTTGCACGGTTTTTTGCTCGCTGTCAGGCAGTTTGACCGGACGGATGCTGAGTACCGGCACTTTGGCGTGGTTGACGATTTGCTGGGTGTAAGGCCCGACGAAAAAATCCCGAATGCCATAGTCCAGCGTAGCCGTGATAGCGATGAGGTCCATTTGTTTCGTTTTTGCGGTGTGCAACACTTCCTCCGCGACCTGTTCTGTGGGCTTCAACAGTTGTGTGAGACATTCAACATCATCGTCGCGCAACTTGCTTTTCAATTTTTGTATTTTCTTTTCCACCCAGTCTTCTGAGGACGTGCTGCCAGTGTCGGAAATGCCGAGCACGTGGAGCACTGCTTTGTTTTGGCGGATGATTTTGCGCAAAAAATCGTATTTCTCCAACGCGCCAGGTGTGTCGCGCACAGGGAAAAGTATCTTGGAAAACGATTCCCATTTCCCGTTGGGAGGCACGGTCAGCACCGGACATGGCGCGTGCTTCACCACCGCGAAGGAATTGGTGCCAATGAAAAACTCCCGAAACCCCGAAGCGCCATGTGTGCCCATAACCACCAGGTCGGCACCGAGGCGCTCAGCGGATTTACAGATTTCCGACGAGACGAACCCTTGCGTTATTTCCCCCTGCACCCCGATCCCATGTTGGGCAGCCACTTTATCCGTAATTTGGCTGAGCATTTCTTTGGCCTCATCGCGCATCATTTCAATCATCGGAACGGCAGAGGCAATCGGCAAGACGTCAGCATGATGGTACGACAATATGCTTTTATTGACGATGTGCAGCAGGGTCAGTTTTGCCTCGTGGCGTTTGGTCATCGCAACCGCGGTGTCCATAGCATTAAGCGATGTGACGGAAAAGTCAATAGGGACGAGGATATGTTTGATATTGAGAGCATCCATGAGCAAATGTTTTATCATGTGAAAATTGATACAACAAAGGTCGGGGCAATGGAACGACCAAAACCTGACCCCCGTCAGGTTTTGGCGAAATGATGCCTGATTGAGGCTCGTTTGTCAGAAATAACTCAGCGAGACGGTGTGATGCCAAGCAATACTGTCAACAGCAAAAGCATAGCGCCATATTTTTTCATTGCAAAAAATTTCAAGGCAAAGGTGCAGGGGCTTCTGGCAATCAGACTCTGACAAAAATCAGGTTTCTGGCGATTTCGGTTAATTTTGCCGCCATTCCAGATTAAACAATACTATGACTGACGCGCAAAAACAAGCCGAGCTCCGTAAGTATTTTTTCAAACCTCCGCCGTTTTGGGAGAGTATGCCTCCTGCTTTGTGGGACGAGTTGCAGTTTGTGAGCAACTCTCAAACTTACCCCAAAAAAACACTGATATACAGCGAAGGAAGTTATCCCCGTTCGCTCTATATCATCCGAAAAGGCCGGGTCAAGATATATATCATCAACAACGAGGGCGCGGAACAAATCATTTATTTTCTCGGCAAAGACGAGGTGTTCGGGCACAGATCCATCGTGTGCGACGAGCCCAGCCCGGTGTTCATCGAAACCCTGGACGATTGTGTGCTCGAATGCATCCCGCGTTATTATTTTGAGGATTTTTTGCGAAAATCACCGGAATTGAACGCCGCGTTCTTGTATTATCTGGGCCATGAGTTCCGTGTTTTTGTCAACAAAATCAGCGTGTTCGCACAAAAACCGGTCAGCGAGCGCGTAGCCCTCGCCTTGCTGGTGCTGAACGAAAAATTCAACGAACACCCGCAATATGTCATGGTGCTCAACTTCACACGGGAAGACTTGGCATCATATGTCGGCACGGCCACCGAAAATCTTATCCGGCAATTGAAAGCCTTAAAAGAAGCCCACGCCATCATTATCAAAGGGCGAAAAATCCTTATCGAGGAGACGGATTTGTTGTGGGAGCGGGCCAAAGTGCAATTGTATTAAGAGGCAAAAATCATCATGCCCTTGATAAACCCAAACACCACCTAACTCTCTATTGCCCTATTATCCAAGCCGTTTTTTAGCGTAAAAACCAATGCTAAGGCGTATCTTTGGTGGTTAGTCAACCTGCTTTATGCAAACTCGTAGTGAGTCGAGGTAATTGAACATGAGTCATCCGGGATGACTCATGTTTGCTTTTCCAATAATATGATGGGAATGCCACCATTTGCCTGCCATTCACTGGCTACATAGGCAAATTTGTCTGGGAAGGAATCAATATTTATTAAATCTCCATCGGCAATATGACTTTCGGCCTCTGATTTCCAAAATGAATAACATTGGCTTGCCTCCACCCATTTTAGTCTTAAGCCTACATCAGCAACCACAAACTCGACCGGAGTCTCTTTCAGTATCTGCCTGATCTGCTCTTTCGTCAGATAATGCTTCCGGGTAGCTTGTATCTCTGACGAATCATTCCAAAGAATGGTCAGGGGTGAAGTTGTTACAATTCTGTGTTTGATGTCCATAAATTTTCCCGTATTAACTTGTTTTTTAAGCGGTACTTATGTTATACTGATTTTATATTTATGCAGCAGTCCGGCAACGTTTTGCATGGAAAACTTCGCCCTGTAAATTTGATTCATCTCCGGATCGATAGAAAAATGTAATGCCGATCTTAAATCCGCGCCATCCAGTATGGTATTGTCAAACACAGCCTCCTGCAGGTCGCAATTCTGGAAAAGCGCATTCGTCAGGTCCGCTTCTACCAATTCCACCTGCTCCATTTTACAGTCTTCAAAACGGGTGTTTTTTATTTTCAACCGGTAAAAGGAAGAAAAGTTAAGCATACAGGATTCAAAGTCGAAAGAGAGCAGAAACGGGTTGCAGTCGTCAAATCGCAAACCAAGCAGTTTACAGTTTTTAAAAGTCACATCCCTGAATTCCGTGCCTTTCAGCGTAGCCATACTCAGGTCGCAATCCATAAAACCGCAATCCGTGAAGTTTACGGCCGACAAATCGACATTGGAGAAAATGCAGTTGGTAAAAGTGCAGTTTTCGTATGCGCCTTTTTCAAAACCTTCTTCGGCGTAGTTTTTATCCTTAATATGTTCCCCTTCCAGATATGTTTTGTCCATGTATTGATGTGTTCGATGTTGGAACGCTAAAAAATGATGCACAAATCTAAGGCCCTGGAGTGTCGTTCCCGCCTTCATCCACAGCAAATTGACAATTTTTACCGACCTTTGCCTTTTCCACAACAACGCAACACTATGATCATTGTACAGGATATACTCGTCAGCGACGATGTCGTTGAAAAACAATTCATCTGCAACCTGAGCGCCTGCAAAGGTGCATGCTGCTGGGAAGGCGACTACGGTGCCCCGGTGGATGACGAAGAAATGCCGATTCTGGATGCTATTTATGAAAAAGTAAAACCTTTCCTGCTGCCGGAAGGCATAGCTGCCATCGAGGCGCAGGGAACTTCTTCTTTTTATAAAGGTATGGGTCAGGGAACAACGCTGGTGGACGGCGGCCCTTGCGCCTATATGACCCGCGACGTACTGGGTATCGCACAATGCGGGATCGAACTGGCCTGGAAAGCGGGCGCTACGGATTTTCAAAAACCGATTTCCTGCCACCTCTACCCTATCCGGATCGAGAAATTTGAACATTTTGGCTCCGAAGCGCTGAATTACGACAAATGGGAAATCTGTTCCGCCGCCTGCGAGCTGGGAGAAAAGGAGCAAGTTCCGGTTTATCAATTCCTCAAAACTGCCATTATCCGAAAATACGGCGAAGCGTTTTACGAGGAACTCGACGGCGCTGCGGAGTTTATGAAGGAAAACAAATAAGTTATTCCTGCGAATCATGAGTTAAAACAAACCAAAATCGCTAAAATATGCTTAAAACTGTTCTAACCCGGGTGTCATCCTGAGCGTAGCGAAGGATCTGCCCAAGCGTTAAAAGCAATATTTGCACTTTTGCTTGGGCAGATCCTTCGCTACGCTCAGGATGACACCCGGGTTGGAGCAAATGCAACTGATTCTTGGCGATTTTGATTTGTTTTAACCCATGATTTGAATTATTAGTTATCAGTCGCATTCGCAAAGAATTTAGACGTGCTTTCCTTGCAGTTGAACCCATTAAATAAATTAACCGACGATGTTCCTCACAGTACTCGGCAACGGAGCAGGCGGACCTTTCCACGGCAGGCATTACACGGCGCAGGTATTGCAGGTGGACAACCAGTATTTCCTGATCGACTGCGGAGAAGGAACACAGATGCAGATTTTTAATTACCGGGTAAAAGCCGACCGTTTCAAGCACATTTTTATCAGCCACCTGCACGGCGACCACGTTTTTGGGCTCATCGGACTGCTCACCAGTTGGTGCCTGAAACGACGCACGGAAAAATTGCACATTTATTCCCCGCCGGGTGTGTACGAACTGGTTACCACCACCGCCAGGGTTTGTGGCATCACGTTCCCCTACCCCATCGAATTTATAGAAGTCGACGCTTCCGTTCATCAAAAGGTTTTTGAAAACAACAAAGTGGAAGTCTGGACCATCCCGCTGAACCACCGCGCGCCCACTTCGGGCTGGCTGTTCCGGGAAAAACAGCTTCCATTGAATATCCTGAAAGCCAAAATAGAGGAATATGATATCCATTACCGGTATATTCCGGGTATCAAGGCCGGCGACGATTTTGTGCTGCCCAACGGCGATATTGTTCCCAATGCGGAATTGACTTCGCCCGCCGTCGCACCGCGCAGTTATGCTTTTTGCAGCGACACCGCACCCTCAGACGCTGTTGTGGAGGCCGTCAAGGGCGTGGATTTGTTGTACCACGAAGCCACATTTACGGAAGAACACCTGGAAGAAGCGGTCATTTCCTGCCATTCTACTGCCGCGCAGGCTGCCGGCATCGCCCGCAGTGCCGGCGTCAAACATTTGCTTATCGGGCATCTTTCGGGCCGGTATGGCGATGAGATGCAACACCTGACGGAGGCCCGCGCAGTGTTTGAACATACTGATTTCGCAGGGGAAGGGCAGGCCTGGGAAGTCTGAAGCACGCGAACATGCGACATCCCAAATTTTGGGGCGAAAATGCAGCGAAGTCCTTACTTTTGCGCCGATTTATGAAAATGATCTTGTACAAAATCTGGGCTGCCTACGCAGCCATCCTGTTCCTGCTGCTCATGCTATTGAGCCTTCCGGTAGTAGCCACCTCGATGATCCTTACCCCCGGCCCCCGGGCGCTCCGCAACAATATCTGGTACCTGCACCATGTGTTTACGCCTACTTTCCTGATGCTGGTAGGCATCCGGGTAAAGGTGCAGGGGCAGCACTTCCTCGATCCGAAACAATCTTACGTGATCGTCGGAAACCACCGTTCTTCGCTGGATTTTATCGTAAATGCCCACGCATTCCCGGGTATTTTCAGGTTTTTAGCCAAACAGGAGCTACAAAAAATCCCCATTTTCGGGTTCGTGGTACGAAAAATGTGCCTCATCGTCGACCGCAGCAGCGCCATCAGCCGTGCCCGCAGCGTAGTGGTGATGAAACAAAACCTGGTGGAAGGTTACAGTATTTTTATTTACCCCGAAGGCAGCCGAAACAAAGGCGACCAGGCACTGGCCACTTTTTACGACGGCGCTTTCCGCATCGCCATTCAGACGGGCGCACCGCTGGCCGTACAAACCCTTGTCAATATCCACGACATCACCGCCAATGGCTCCGGCCTGCGCCCCGGTACGGTGCATGTGGTGTGGGAACCCCCGATCCAGACCCGGAACATGGGATCGGAGGATATTCAACCGCTTAAGATGATGGTGGAGGAAAAGATGCGGGAGAGGTTGGGCGTGAGACGTGAATCGTGAGACGTGAATCGTGAGGCGTGAATCGTGAGTGGCATTTGTGCCAGAGGAATGTGTTCAACCTTCTTTTGGCACAAATGCCGCTCACAATTCACGTCAAAGATTAATCGCTTTTTTATAAGCGTAGGTAACTGCAAAAATGAATCTGAATTCAACTACAGGCATAACTTTGTGCAACGCCCGCTATCAGCAGCTAGAACATAAGGATGGCTTTTTTCATCATGATCGATTTTTAGCGTTACAATCAATAGTTGAAAGGACCACTCAGGTGTTTTAATTAGTTGGGTACTATTTTATTCAAATGCTTGAGTATCCAGCCTGATAACCAATAACTGATAACCGATAACTATTGCTCAATTCGCAAATACCATTTTCCGCGCATCCACCGCCTCCCCATCTATCATCAGCGCGTACTGAAAAGCCCCCCGCACACCGTAGCCGTGGGTGTACATCACTTCGTTCATGCCCTGTTTAAGTTCCACCGGCAATTCCTGAATGATTTTTCCACTCATATCGATGACCCGGATCAAGGCTGTGCGGTAATTGGGCACTTCATTCACCCA